>JBIINW010000129.1:0-7436 GCA_044337245.1 Sediminibacterium sp.
AATCTCACGACGTATAATGGCCTGAAAGGCTTGTTGCACCCGCTGCCGTTGCTTTTCTTTGTCGCGTATTTGAGCGGTTATTTCTTTTTCTTTCCCTTTCAATTGCTCCACTACCTTATCCTGCTCTTTTTTATCAGTTTGCAACACTTTCAATTGCTCGTTCTGCACTACCAGGGTTCCCAACCTTTCTTTTTTAGTAGTGCCGAGTAATAGAATTTTTTCTTGCAGCAATGTTTCCGACTTGGCAATAGCAACCGCCTGCGTTTCCCGGTTCTTTCGATAACTGCGTAAGTACGTAACCCGCTTTACGGCATCGTTAAAACTTACGGCTGAGAATAAAAAATTCAAGTACTCGTAACTGCTGCGATGTTTGTAGGCAAATACAATACTCATAGCATATTTCTGCTTGAGGGTATCTAACTCTCTTCGTAAACGATAGATATCTCTCTCCTTCAAATAAATCGTTTCATCTAACTGCCGAATTTGCTTATTGATTGCGTTTACCAGTTCTTCCCTTCGATTAATTTTACTTTTGATAATAGCCAGCTGTTTGAGCGATAATTTTTTATTATTCTGCGTCTCACTGTATAATCGATTCAGATCAGCCAACTCTTTTTGTAATTCCTGTTCCCGCTTTTGCAATTCCCCCTTGGAATTTTGTGCCAATACACCCAGCTGCATGCAACAGGCGATTAGGAGAAATAAAAATGATTTTTGCAAAAAAGACATGTTTTCAAAAATGGTAAGAAACACTAAGATGCGATGAATTTACTTACGTTTGAGATTTTTCGGTATCTCAAACGTATATTTTAACGGTTCATTTAAACTATACTCTTTGAAGTCTAAGTAAATATCCAGCTTGGATTTTTCTGAAACCGTTATTTTTCTATAGGTAGCAAATTGATATCCGCCCAATGGTTCGTAGGTATTTTGACTAATATCGCAGGTTCTATTTCTTTGCACATTGATGTCGTCTAATTTGCTATGCAGTATATGAAAGTCGCTATTATTCAGGGTTAGCAGATGTTTAAAAACATCACCGGCCATCTGCACCAGCAACTCATTGGCGCTGGATTTATAACTCATTACATTGCTATCAATATAGATAGGATTACCCATAATAATATCTTGTAGGGTATAGTAATCAAAGGGTACCTGACTGATTTCCTGTAGATAGTTGATGGAACGATATTTAACATTTTTATCCCCTACCAGTTGAATCAATATAAGGCTATCCCGGGTAATTTTCGCTTCCAGGCCAACAGAAGAAATTCCCAAAAAGCTTCCTTTTACTTTAATCAGAATTACACTGTCTTTTCGCATACTAATGTAAAAAGTATAATTATCGCTTTTTTCGGCACTTTCGTAGTCAACCTTGATTTTGGCATTGAAAGTTTTGTAGTCAATTTTATTCTTAACCACTTTTTGCAGGATATCCCTTACGATGGCCCCTGAATCTACCGTGATTTCTTTAACCACTACAGTTTGGGCGGTATCTTTTTTGGAGATAGCTTCCTGTATACCGGTGGTTTTTTTAACCGTTTTACAGGCAAACAAAATAAGCGAGCAAGCAACAATACCGGCAATTTTTTTCATGTGGGGTTATTGTTTTCCGGTGTGGCCAAATCCGCCACTACCTCGGTCGGTTTCATTCAATTGATCCACAGACTTCCATTCGATTAATTCGATGGACTGCAGAACCAACTGAGCAATTCGGTCGCCGGGTTGAATAATTTGAGGTTCCTGAGAGAGGTTAATCAGAATAACTTTTATTTCGCCGCGGTAGTCGGCATCAATGGTACCTGGGGTATTTAAGCAAGTAAGACCCTGCTTAACTGCTAAACCACTACGAGGACGAACCTGAATTTCATATCCCAACGGAATTTCAACGAATAAACCGGTGGGCACCAATGTTCTTTCCAAAGATTGCAGGGTAAGGGGCTGTTCAATATTTGCCCGAACATCCAGCCCGGAGGAGCCTACAGTTGCATAGGCCGGAAGCGGGAAAGCTGACCGGTTAATTACTGAAATGGAAATAGAAGGCTTTAACATGCGGGCAAAATTAATAAAGTAATAAGAACCAGAAAGAAATATCTCTCCACCACCCCAAACCGTCCAAAACCCCAATTTGGGCTTTTATTCGTTATTTTTGAGGCCTGTAAGTAATATATGCTTGATGAAACTACCTTTTACATCAGTTTTGCGGCTTTTTCCTGTTCTAATTGGTCTACTATATCTGGGCTGTACTAAAAATCTAACGGTTGCCAATACTGTGTACGATAATGATTTCTCGACCACAGATCTGGGGGCTTTGCGGGTTTCGGGGTGGATTAATGGTAGTTTTGGCGCCTTACCAACCCCCAGGGTTAATAATTTCAATGGGAACCCAGTTTTAGGACTCCTCAACAACAATATTGCCCGTTTAGAACTCAGTGAACTACCGAAACATGATATCCTACGAGTAGAAGTAGACCTCTTTGTTCACAATAATTGGAGAAATGATTTGTGGAAAATGGAATGTGACGGAGAAACTCGCATATTAACCGGCTTTTCCAATGACCCCTCCATTCAGCAAGCCTACCCCAACTGGTTAGGAAATGGTTCCGCCCTTAGTGTTGCGGGAACCAATGCACAGCAAAAAGGGCTTCCGGGTGTTTGCAGCAATGCAGCTTCAGAAAAAGGAACCAGTTATTACAAAATCGTGCAAACATTTTCTCATAAGAAAAATGATTTTACCCTTCAATTGAGTGATGCAGGCGGAAATGTAAATGATACTTGCAACCGCAGCTGGTCGATTAACCGATTAACCATTTCTGTTTACCACAACTGATGCACCCAGCTTTCATCTAAAATTGGGTACATTCTAACGAAATATTCGGCAGGCGATGACCAAAAACTTTTTTTATACCGTATTGCTGTCGCTGGTAAACCTGCTATTTCCCTTATTGAGTTTCCCGTATGCCTCGCATATATTGGGGCCAGAAGGAATAGGATCGGCACAAATGGCCATTTCATTTGCACAATATTTTGCTTTATTTGCTGCCCTGGGTATTCCGATTTATGGCATAACAGAAATTGCCCGACATAAAAACCATCCCGAAAATTTATCCAAAGCCTTTAGTGAGCTAACCATCATTTTTTTTGTGGCTAGCTGGATTTTGTTTCTGGTATATCTGATTATTATTTATACGGTTCCTTTTTTTCAATCGCATCTACGATTATATGTTTTATCCGGCGTATTGGTATTATTAAGTTTTACCTACACAGATTGGTTCTTTTCCGGATTAGAAGCGTTTAAAAATATTACCCTACGATCGGTATTGATAAAAATATTGGCTTTAGCATTACTCTATCTATGCGTAAAATCAAAAATGGATTATGAGCCTTACCTGTTAATTGTAATCTTTTCCATTTTGGGTAATCAGTTACTGAGCTTTGGAATGAGTTTACGAATCACCCGATTGCAATTTCAGCAACTTCAATTTAAAAAACATGTAAAACCACTTTTCTTTTTGTTCAGTACTACCCTGGCTGCCAGTATTTATACGATGTTGGATACCGTATTACTGGGCTTCTTGGCAGACGACCATTCTGTGGGCTTATATACTGCCTCCATTAAACTGGTAAAATTAACCATCCCTATTGTAACCGCCATGGGCGTTATTTTAATACCCTCGATAACGAGATTTTTTCAGGAGCAGGCTACACAAAAAATACAGGATTTAATTACCACTTCTTTTCAGTTTCTGACTTTCTTTGCCATTCCCGTTTCAGCTGCACTGGCTTTATTAGCACCCGAATGTATCCTGGTTTTTTCGGGAAAAGAGTTTACAGATGCGATACCCGTAATGCGCATTTTAGCTATGTTGCCCATACTAATAGGATTTGGACATTTTTACTGTTTCCAAATATTGCTGCCCGCCGGCAAAACCCAATATATCTTTTATGCAGTATTGGCCGGCGTTGTTACCTGTTTATTACTGAATATATTACTGGTTCCTCATTGGAAATCGGTAGGGGCGGCAGTGGCTAATGTAGCTACGGAATGTGTGGTAACAGCCGGCTATATATATTATATGCGGCGCTTTTTTATTCCTCGCTTACAATGGCAGTATGGATGGCATGCCCTGGTAGGTTGCCTGATTTTTATTCCCATCATTTACTGGATACGTGCCTATCATTTTTTACCCCTGATCACTTTATTACTCTCAGCCATCTGTTGTTCAATAGCCTTTTTTGCCATTCAATGGTGGATATTCCGCCACCACTTTTTACTAAATTTTATGCAGCCGCTAAAAGACTGGTTGTTGCGTAAAAAAAATATATTGCCAGATGAATATTAATTCAGCTAGCATACAAAACCCTAATCGGATAGCTGTTGTGATGGCTACATGCAATGGAGCTGCATTCATTGAACAACAACTGCATTCGTTATTGCAACAAACCCTCCAACCCGATTTGATAATTATCCGGGATGACGCTTCTGAGGATACTACTTTCGAAATACTTACCCGCTTTGCCAATCAACCCGGATTCAACATTTCGGAAAACCTGCAACGACTGGGGGTTAATGAAAATTTTGCCAAAGCAGTAGCCGATGTTCCGGATGGATACCTAATTGCGTTTTGTGACCAGGATGATTACTGGTTGCCGGAAAAGTTAGAGAAATCTGTTCAACTACTCAACAGCCTTACCACCGATTCAACACAACCCGCGATGGTATATTCCGACCTTATGCTGATGAATGAAACGGGTGAATTAATCCATACTTCCGTTCACCAACAAAGAGGTCAGCACCGGTATGCGCATGTGTGGAACACTTTTTTATTCGGCAATATGGTATCCGGCTGCACCATCGTAATGAACCCTGCGATGAAGTCAATTATGGCTGCACTGCCCCCACAAGGTGGTTTTATCTATGATGCCTGGCTGGCAATGGCGGCTTTTGGATTTGGTAAAATAGCCAAATTACCCCAGCCATATATTCATTACCGCCAACATACCCAAAATGTAACTTTTGCAGATCATCGGGCACATAATCGAATGGAAAGATGGATTAATCATTGGCAAAATAGTTGGAAAGTCAATAGGTATTTACAGGAAGAAATCCAGCTGGCAAAAGCATTCTATTCGATGTATGCCAACCGACTCACCGTTGATAAAAGGAAAAGCTTAGAAAATTTAATTGCCCTCAACAACTGCCATTATCTGAAAAAGAAGGCAGGTTTCGAAATGAGTTTCCGAAACTACTGGACTAATCGATTTGGCGGATAGGTGCGCTAAACAGGCATTTCCATTGGCGGGTTATTCTTTATCTTGCAGAACCGATGAAAAAGACTGCCATCATTCTTGTAAACTGGAACAGCTTTGCACTAACCGCTCAGTGCATTCGTTCGTTGCAACAGATGAGGCATCCCGAATCGGCAACGGTTATATTAGTAGACAATCATTCGGCAGATGGCTCTGGGGAAGCCTTGAAAAATGAATTTCCGCATATTATCTATATCCAGGCAAATGATAATCTAGGGTTTACAGGGGGCAATAATTTAGGTATCTTATACGCGATAAAAGAGAAATTTGATTACACCCTGCTGCTGAATAATGATACCACCGTTTCCCCTGATTTTTTAGCGCCAATGGTAACCTATATGGAAGCCCATCCTGAAACAGGTGCCGTGCAGCCGTTGATTTATTATCACCATCAGCCCTCCCTTATTTGGAATGGAGGATCTTATTATAATAATTGGTTGGGGCATCCATCTATACGATATATCGGGAAAATAATAGAAAGCACTCCCCTACAAAATACTACCCCTGTTCCTGTGGACTGGATTACCGGATGTGCTTTTTTTACAAGAACAAGTTTACTAGAATCAATCGGAGGACTTTCCGATAATCTTTTCATGTATTTTGAAGACATAGATCTGAGTTTTCGGATTCGCGAAAAAGGATACCAACTTAGGTTACTGCCCCAATCGGTTATCTGGCATGTAGGCGGTATGTCGAATAAAAACAAAGAGAAAACCCGCGAAGGATTTGTAAACCCGGTAGTGCATTACCTGAATATCCGAAACCGGATATGGATATTGAAAAAATATACTTCCTTAGTAAATCTTCCTTCGGTATTACTTTTTAATAGTTTGTATATCGCGGGTATCCTGTTCTATTTTATTATTAGACTGAGATGGGGCAAATTTCAAACGGCCTGTAAAGCAGTGCTGGATGGATTATTAGAGCACATTGAATACAAACCCTTATCATCCCCTACTGAGTAACCTACTATGATTCTATTCCCCATTATATATCTTGCTTCCTTTTTTTACGGGCTGGTGCTCCTGTATAAAAAAGATATACGGGGATTTCCGGTTTTTGTAATTGGGGGATTACCTATTTATATCCATGCTTTATCAGTAACCCATTTGTATGGATTTGCCGCTATCATCCCCGCTATGCAAGCCTGCAAAGAGATAATTGTGTTCGCCTCATTTGCAATGGTACTCTTTACCTTACAGGAGAAACCCAAATGGCATGCCGTAGATAAATGGATGCTTGTTTTTTTAGCAGCCTCCCTACTCTACCTGGCTTTGCCGATTGGCCCCTATCCTTTTATTAGCAGATTACTGGCCTTTAAAGCACTCTCCGTATTTCCGCTGATATATTTCACCGGACGTTTCTGCAAAGTGAAGGATATCAACCTCAACTACCTGTTTTCGTATATCTGCATTGTATCGATTATTGCTGCCGTTGTTTTATTATTGGTTGAATTATTACCATACGAACACCTGCATACCAAAACCGGCTTTTTAGATTTTCATATCCAGTTTTTTACTGCAGAAGAATCGGGGAATTATGGGTTGTTCTGGACTTTTGAAACAGAAACCGGACTCAAACGCTTTGGCAGTATTTTCAGTAGTCCACTCGAACTGGCAGCTTCAACTGTGCTTACCTTATCGGTATTATTGGCATTGGCCGGAGATCGTTGGATGCGCTTTCGCTTTTCGGGATTGTATACGGCCAGTTTAGTGGCAACACTGTTTTGTATAGTATTGGCCATTTCCAGGGCCTCGCTCATTAACTATTTTTTGCTATTTTACTGCTTTGCGCATATAACGCAGCAAAAAAAATGGGTGCAATATTTTCACCTGGCATTTATTTGTGCACTGGCATTATTGGTATTTGTGGTAAAAGGCGATTTGCTGCAATTTGTAATAGATACCCTGCGGTTTCAGAATGCTTCCAGTATCGGACACGTGTTAGAATGGGTTAATGGCCTGCAGGCAATGGCAGCCCATCCTCTGGGTATGGGATTAGGTTCATCGGGTAGGGTTGCTATGGAAACGAATGACCATGTAGGGGGAGAAAATCAATTGATTATTATAGGCGTGCAGGTAGGCATTCCGGTATTACTGGTGTATATGTATATCTATGGATTATTA
>JBIINW010000018.1:0-24716 GCA_044337245.1 Sediminibacterium sp.
TTCTCCTCTATAAGCACTATTTACCAGTTGTTCTAATGCTGCTAGATCAGATAACTGAGTGAAGCGAATTTGGCTATCAGAAAAAACAAATCCCTTTTGCATACGTATTGTAAAATGGGGTGAAAGATTTACAAGGTATATAAAAAAAAGCCCCGCACAAAGGCAGGGCTTTTTTTTACCAGCATCCAACTAGAAAGTTGGATCAGCAGGTGTATTGGGGTTGTTATCTCTTTCACGGAAAGGATAAGGCATATTTCTACGCTTCATCTCAGCATTGGCTCTGCCGAAACGACGCATGTCTTCCAATTTATTGGAGCTTATATAGAGTTCAATGCATCTGTTGCGATACACTTCTGTAAGCAAACTGGCTGCATCAGTGGCTCCGGTATATCCGGCTGCGATGTTGGCACCTATACCAAGCGGATCAGAAGCGGCCGTCTGTTGTAAAACTCCATCAATGATGGTTTTAGCAGCTGCTGGATCTGGGGTGGTCTGGCGCAGCAAACATTCAGCACGCATTAATCTAACTTCATCAGGCAAGTAAAGTGGTATGGAACGGGTAGCACTATTCCAGAAACCATTCATGCGGAAGCGGGGCGTACCCGTTGCAGCAATGGAAGTATAAAAGGGAATACGCGCATCAGTTAGATCCGGACGAATACCAACGGGTAAACCCAAAGTGGAATCAATAGGGGCGTATACGTTGTTAGATGAGGTAACATTGATAAATACCGGATTGGGGTTCAACGACTCATAGTTCAACACTGATGTTTTAGTTAAATCAACCGCATTAGCAGCCGCTTGTGCACCAGTAATATTTCCTGCATATAGGTTGTAGCGGGCTCGCAGTGCCTGTAGGGTATTTACGATATCAACACCGGCAGGAAGATCTGAGTTGAACAATGTGCTGATGGGAGCTGCACTGATGGCAGCAAGCGCTTTGTCGATAGTAGCAACCGCACGAGCATATCCAGCTGCACGAGTGATGAACTTAGTAGGAGCACTAACAGGAGCACCAATTGTATCAGGGATATTTTCCCATAACATACTTAGATTACCTATCGCAAGTGCCTTAAAAATAGAGGCATATCCTATCAAACCACTTCTATAACCGGCATCATTCAGGTTCTGAGCACCGGCTAGAACGGTATTGGCATCATAAATGGCTTTGCAATTGCTGATCCAGATACTGCCCAGCAAACCATTGTTACCATCTACTGATGCACCCCCATTGAATAGGTTGGCTTCAGATATGTTACCAATGTTTAAAACAAAAGTTTCACCCGTGGTTAATCCAACAGCACTCATCATGCTGGGGTGGATGGAAAGTGCATAGGTACGTTGAACGCCCACTGCAACACCCATCAGTCCTTTCGGACTACCCAACACTAATACGTCAGACGCAGCATTGGGGTTTAGGTATTCCTTGGAACATGAGGCGGTCATTAATGTGGCTGCCAGTCCTAAGAAAAGAGTAAGGGATTGTATTCGTTTCATAAAGTAAGTTTTAAGTATCAATTAAAATTTTGCCTGTAAACCTACACTAACGGTTCTAGGAATAGGCACAGAACCAAAGTCAATACCTCTCAGTATCGTACTCTGACCACCTGCATTCACTTCTGGATCATAACCGATATATTTGGTCCATACCACCAGGTTTCTTCCGGTGAAATTAACATTCAGGTCTTTTACAATTTTTCCAACCTTACCTATACTGTAATTGAGGGAAAATTCGCGGATGCGTACATTGCTTCCGTCATCAACACGCCATTCTTCAATGTTGTAAATACCAGTAGGAAAGGCAGCGGATGCGTTGTAACCACTGATATAACCTCTTGGTAATTGACCGCGTTGCTCCATTTCGGCAATTTTACCATTACCTACACCTTGTCTGGTTCTGAAGTCTGCATTGAATACAGAATTACCCTTGGTTGCATCAATCTGAATACGTAAGCTGAATCTTTTGTAACTGAACTCATTAATCAAAGTAGCAGTATATATTGGGTTCGGATTACCAATAATTTTACGCAGCGGAACACCAACAGGTACACCCTGTCCGGCAGGACCACCCGCATTGTAATTCGATTGCGTAAAAGTAAGTACTCCTGATTGGGTACCAAAAGCACCTCTTGGAATACCGGCCGGACTTAAATCAAGGCCTGAATGATTAGGAACCCCCATGCTGTTCTTGGAGAAACTACCACCTGGTGTGGTTGCAAAGAAAGTACCATAGAAAACACCTACAGGTTGTCCCTGAATCAGGGCAACGGGTGCTCCCTGGTTTGTGGCAAACTGAATCAACGAAGCACCAATATTCAACACTTCATTCCGATTCCGGTTATAGATACCAGTGATCGTCCAACTGAAATCTTTTTTCTTTACCGGTGTTCCGGACAACATAATTTCATATCCGGTATTTTTCAGGTTTCCAATATTATCCAGCAAAGTAGAGAAACCTGCAGAAGGTGCAATGAATCTGTTTAACAACATATCATTCACCCGCTTGTCGTAAATGTTCAGGTTCAAGTTGATACGATTGTCTAGGAAAGCCAGATCAAGACCGAACTCAATTTCTTTTTGTCTTTCAGGACCCACATTTGTATTGGCCAATGTACTGCTGGTATTTAAAGCAGTTCTGTTGTTGAAAGAGGAGGCAGTATACACGTTAAAACGATCGTATGCACCAATACCAGTTAGGTTACCACTCTCTCCATAGGCAAGTCGAACCTTAGCCAGATCCCACCATTTGCTAACACCCAGGTTTTTCCAGAAACTGGTTTCTGAAAGGATATAACCTGCATTGGCTTTTGTATAAATCTGGTTGCGCTTGTCTGGACCAAATACAGAAGAGGCATCCCTTCTGATGGCAGCCGTTACGAATAATTGATTTCTGAATTTGAAATTCTGCTGTAAAAATAAACCGCTGATAGACAATTCTGATCTGGAATCAGCACCTGGGATAATCGTGCTGGCACCATTAACTGTTTCTACGAAAGGAGCCAGACCGCGTCCCTGAATCATTACAAAAGAATTGCGCTCGTACTGCTGAGAAAAACCAACCTGCGTAACAGAGCTGATGTCTTTTGTAAGACTGGCAGTATACGTGGCATTGATATCGTGGTTGATACCAAAGAAATTTGAAGTGGCTGCACTGGCATATCCATTCAAAGTAGGATCACTACTGGTAGTACCACCCCCAAAGAAGGCAGCATTTACATTATATGCGAAAGGCGGCATGAAAGTAGTACCGTTCTGAGCATAGTTGTCAATACCCATGGTATAGTCAATGGTCAGATTTTTAATCGGCTTCAACTTCAAACCAAAATTGGTTAAAATACGGCTGGTATTGTTACGTTGCTTGAAGTCTTCAATTACAGAAATTGGATTCACACGACCCAAATTACCGATTGTACGGAGGTTACCTACAGCATCTCTTCTGTTAAGGTCGTGGAAGTTACCCAGAATGGTAACTGAGTTCATTGGGCTGAAGAAAGAGTTGCCATCGGGTTTCTCGTTGGCACCGCTGTTCACATAGTTCAAACCCATATTCATGCTTAACCATTTGGTAATTTTTTGATCAATATTGCTTCTGAAGCTAAAACGCTGGAAGTCAGTATTACGAATAATACCTTGGTTATAGAAATAAGAACCTGAGAAATAATATTTTGTATTCTCTGTGCCACCACTTACTGAAACATTATTGTCAGTTCCCATCGCTTCGCGAAAGATAAGGTCCTGATAGTCATACCGGGTAACAGCCGTGGTATTGGTTAAATTCGGGCTCAATACGTCTTGTGTTTGAGCACCAACATCATCCGTAGGTCCTCCGAATTTTGTAGGTGACTGGTTAACATCCAGCTTAGAACGCAGTCCGTTAAAGAGTACATTGCTGCTGAAGGTTACCTGAGGAGCACCGGATACACCCCGCTTAGTGAAAATTTGGATAACACCACTATTTGCTCGAGAACCATAGATAGCAGCGGCTGCAGCACCATTCAATACTTCCACCCGCTCAATATCAGCAGGATTGATATCCACCATTCTGTTTTGACCAACTACACCCACGAAGTTTCCACCATCGTAGTTACCTTGTGTATTGGTAACACGGGGTGTATTGTTATTTACGATCACACCATCCACAATGTAAAGGGGTTCAGAAGATGAGTTCACAGAGCTAACACCTCTCAAACGTACACTCAAACCACCAGCAGGATCACCGCTGTTTTGGGTAATCACGGCTCCAGGTGTTTTACCTTGTAAAGCCTGCAATGCATTAGAAGAAGCCCCCTTATTCAAATCATCGGCTTTTAGGGTAGCTACATAACTTCCTAATTGGCGACGAGTAGTTCCAGCAGAAGTTCCTGTAACTACTACTTCATCCAGCTTTGAAAGGCTTTCTGCTAAATTCACATCAACAGAATAGGATTTTTCATTTCCTATAGTGATGGTTTTGCTTTGAGTTCCCCAGCCTACAGCCGAATAAATCAGCGTATAGGTTCCAGGATTTAGCGGAACAGTAAAAGAGTACACACCATTGGCATCGGAAGTAGTTCCAAATTTGGTGCCTTTTACCGTTACCGTTGCTGATTCAACAGCAGCTCCACCGGTATTGTTTATTTTTCCGGAGATGCGTACCTGTCCGAAAGCAATAACGGCGAATAAACTCAGGGTTAGTGATAAACAGAAGTGTTTCCATTTACCATACCTGTGGGTTGTTCGTGTTTTCATAATGGTAGTTTAGGTTTTCGTTATTATAAAATAGTTATACCCGAATCCCGGTAGGGAGCGAGTATGGGATCATCCTTATCCAATTCTGTAATTAATATGTCAATCTGATTAAGGCCGCAGATTTTAATTCGCTGCACTGAGTTTAGTTTCTCAGAGATAGACAGAACCACTTTTAAATTCGATGCTTCTAGCATGGCCTTTTTTAATATTACTACATCCCAATCATTATCTGTAATCCCATTCTCTATATCCATCGCATTGATTCCCATAATGCAGATATCCGCTTTTACAGATTTGATTTTAGAGATGGCTTCGCCACCTACGGCAATTTGTGATTTTTTGGATATCTTATCACCAATGAATATTACATCAGAATTGGGATGTTGTGCATATTCATATGCTGCCGGTATACTACCCGTTAAAAAAGTGGCCTGTAAAGTTTCGGGCAACATCCGTGCCATTTCAATTACCGTAGTTCCTCCACCCGATAAAACAAACATGCCATCCTTTAATAAGCTAATGGCTTTTTGACCTATGATTTTTTTCTGCTCACCATGAAATACATCCGAGCGCAAATAAAAACTATTGAAAGATTTGGAGAGGGCACCGCCATGCACCTTAATCACTTTACCCTCTTCCGCTAATTCATTTAAATCTCTGCGAATCGTGTCTTCCGATACCTGTATTTCCGCACTTAAGTCGGCAGACAATACGCTATTGTGTAAACTAACCTGTCGCAATATGTATGCCTGTCTCTCTTTTTTTAGCATCTTTACAGTTTGGAGTTCGAAATTATTACAAAAACACTTCAAAAAACCAATAAAACCGCAAAAAGTTGCAACTTCCTTTAATTTTTGCTTAAAATACCGCAAGAATGAATAGAAATCTGGATAAACTGTATAAAATGGGGAATGCAGATTCCCGGATAATTGTAGGACTCATGAGCGGGACCTCTCTGGACGGTCTCGATGTAGCCCTATGCAAGATTAGCGGTTGCGGTTTGGAAACCCATATCGAATTACTCGAATTTGCCACAATACCCTACACTGCCCTTTTTAAAAATCAGGTAAAAGAAGTATTCGCAAAAAAACTTGCCAGTTTAGAAAAAGTTTGTTTGTTGAATGAATGGATTGGGGTATTTCATGGACGATTGGTATTGGATTGTTTAAAAAAATGGGGCATACGGCCGGAGGCAGTTGATTTAATTGCCAGCCATGGCCAAACCATTTACCATGCACCCACCTGGCTGCACCAGGATGATCGTTTTCCCAATGCTACGCTTCAAATTGGTGACGGAGACCATATTGCTGTAACTACCGGAATTATTACCCTCTCTGATTTTAGGCAAAAACATTTGGCAGCAGGAGGGGAAGGTGCCCCTCTGGCTGTGTATGGCGACCACCTGATTTTTAGCAAAGAGGGGGAAAACCGCATCATGCTGAATATTGGGGGCATTGCCAATTTTACCTTTTTACCCGGCAATCGCGATGTTTCGGCCATTTTCAGCTCCGATACCGGACCCGGTAATACCCTCATGGATTCGTATGTGCAGCAATATTTCAACACGCCCTTTGATAAAGATTCAGCCATTGCCAATTCCGGTTCCCTGCACGAAGGGTTATTATCGGCATTAACCAGCCATAGCTTTTTTCAACAACCTTTTCCTAAAACCACAGGGCCTGAATTATTTAATCTCGAATACCTTCGATTTGCTCAAAACGAATCTGGTACAGTAACCTTGAATCATGAAGATGTATTGAGAACCCTTAACCGGTTTACTGCGGTTACCATCGCACAATCGATACGAAATTGTTGTGATCCTAATCAAACCTACACCCTCTATGCTAGCGGTGGGGGTATGCATAACCCCCTAGTGATGGAACAATTGAGGGAGATGTTACCAGCATTTACCTTTTATACAACCAGCGATTTATCCATTCACCCCGATGCGAAAGAAGCCGTTTTATTCGCTATACTCGCCAATGAAACCATTGCCGGAAATCAACTTAGCTATGGAAATGCCCAATCAGGGATACCGTCTGTTAGTATGGGAAAAATCAGTTTCCCCGATTAATTAGCCGAATATCCTTTTATTGCTTAAAGGGTGGATAATGATCGATGGTTTCAAACACATTTCGTTTATCCTGTTGCAGCAATTGAATAAACTTTCTCAATGAATCTGCCTGTGCCGGTTTTTCAAAAATTCGGTCATGCGATAAAATTACAATTGCCCGGGGGGCATTGGTTTCATCTTCTTCTAATTTCTGCAAAACTTTTTGCGCCATTTCAGTGGCCGACTCTTTGGGTTGTTTGGTTTTTGCATCCTGTCTCCATTCCAGATCCCAGCCTACAATTTGATAGCCCAATGAATCTAGGCTATGCACCAAACGATTCGTAGAAAGTTGTCCGGTAATCTGTCCCTTATTCGCCCAGGTATTATTACCCGGCATGCGGATAATTTTTACTGGTATTTTCAATTCCCGCTCATTGTGCAGAAAATCGTTCAGGGCAGAATCGTGCTGGGCAGGGGCGTAGAATAAACGGTATTTGTCGTTCATGCCATGACTAAAACTATGGTTGGCCAGTAGAAACTGCGGATACGCTTTTCGGATAGAATCCATCAACCTGATTTTCTTATTACCCACCTGATTAAATCCCACCGCAAAAAAAGTGGCTTTGATTCCGGTTTCTTCAAAAATTCTTTTGCAGTTGATAGTGCCGGGTGGTTGAGGTGAATCGTCCCAGGTTAAATAAATATAGCGTTTGGTACTGTCGGTACTAAATGAACTTACCGGAATGGCAGTTTGGATGGAATCTTTAATAGTGGCCACTTTTTTATCATCGGAGCCGCAGGAAAACAAACTTGTGAGGGTTACACTCACAATTATGGATTGAACAAACAAAGAAACGCGCATAATAAAATGGTTATATTACTGCAAAATTAAGCTTTATGCTTAGTTAAATTTGTTAATGTGAACAAACCAGCAATTTCTTTTATGCACATTTTTTCTGGCTTTGTTTCCAAGTCAAGTGCCCTTTTTCTACCTCATCTACTACCTGCAACTTGAATGCTAAACTGTAGTCCCGTTGGGTTCGCTTTAAATGATTCTCATTCATAATAAGTCAACTTTTTTGTCAACTTATTTCAGGACGAGGCAACCAGGTTAATAAAAAAAGCCTCGACATTCGGGGCTTTTTTATGTTAAATCAGGGTGAGTTGGGTACTATTAATACCTATATTGTTCTGTTTTG
Source organism: Sediminibacterium sp. (assembly GCA_044337245.1). Classification (GTDB taxonomy): domain Bacteria; phylum Bacteroidota; class Bacteroidia; order Chitinophagales; family Chitinophagaceae; genus Sediminibacterium. The sequence continues at coordinate 7,981 of JBIINW010000018.1, forward strand.
AAAGGACCATTTTTTGCAATACCTAAGTATGTAGCCTGGGCTTCGGAAAGTTCATCCAACACTGCTCCAACTTTTGCTAGGTGCAGGCGGGCTACTTTCTCATCCAGGTGCTTAGGAAGTACATATACCTTGTTCTCGTAATTCGCATGGCTACTCCATAACTCGATTTGCGCAAGGGTTTGGTTGGTAAAAGAGCTACTCATTACAAAGCTGGGATGCCCCGTGGCACAACCCAAATTAACCAGTCTACCTTCAGCAAGTAAAATGATATCTTTTCCGTCTATATTGTAGAGGTCAACCTGTGGTTTAATGGTATCTTTTGTATGGCCATAATTTTGATTCAACCAGGCTACATCAATTTCAATATCAAAGTGTCCGATATTGCAAACGATGGCTTTATCCTTCATGTTGCGGAAGTGCTTTTCAGTAATCAAATCGCGGCAACCGGAAGCGGTAACAACAATGTCGGCTTCTTTTACTGCCTCTGCCATTGGTTTAACTTCGTAGCCATCCATAGCAGCCTGTAGGGCGCAAATGGGATCGATTTCGGTAACAATCACGCGGCAACCTGCCCCTCTTAACGAAGCGGCAGAGCCCTTACCCACATCACCATATCCACCCACCACAGCAATTTTACCTGCCATCATCACATCAGTAGCCCGGCGAATGGCATCTACCAGTGATTCCTGACAACCATATTTGTTATCGAATTTCGATTTGGTAACGGAGTCGTTCACATTAATAGCCGGAATAGGCAAAGTACCCTTCGCCATCCGCTCGTACAAACGGTGAACGCCGGTGGTAGTTTCTTCAGATAAACCTTTTACTTCTTTAATCAGTTCGGGATATTTATCAAATACCATATTGGTTAAATCACCGCCATCATCTAAAATCATATTCAAGGGTCTGTCGGCAGCACCAAAAAATAAAGTTTGTTCTATACACCAATCCGCTTCTTCCTGGGTTTGACCTTTCCAGGCAAAAACACCAATGCCTGCAGCAGCAATAGCCGCAGCTGCTTGGTCTTGGGTAGAGAAAATATTGCAAGAACTCCATTTTACTTCAGCACCCAAAGCAACCAGGGTTTCAATTAATACAGCGGTTTGAATGGTCATATGCAGACATCCTGCAATTCGGGCACCTTTCAGAGGTTGAGTCGCACCGTATTCGGCACGAATGGCCATTAATCCGGGCATTTCAGCTTCTGCCAGGCGAATTTCTTTGCGACCCCATTCGGCCAAACTCATATCGGCTACTTTGTAGGGCAAACTAAAATCGATGTTGGGTAACAGCGTAGACATAGGTTTTTAATTTAGGTTGCAAAGATAGTGTAGAATAAGTAATCTGTAAATTTTAATATAAATAGAATAAAATACAATAAATAGGTATATTTGTAGCATAAAACACTTTTTTTAAATGAAAGCTTCCCAGTCAATAGAAGAAAAGTCTGTTTTGCCCATTCATCTAGATGAAAGAGACCTTGCTATCCTTCGCATTCTTCAGCAAAATGCACGGGCAACGGTTAAGGAAATTGCCGACCAGATTAATTTAAGTACAACCCCCGTTCACGAAAGAATCAAGCGCCTCGAATCGCAGGGCGTTATTAAGCAATACGCCACGCTTTTACAACCGGCCAAAGTGCAAAAGGGATTGATGGTAATCTGTTATGTTTCTCTAAAACAGCATAACAAAAGTGCGGGTGCTAAATTCATCAAAAGCATACTAGAAATGCCCGAAGTAATTGAATGTTATAATATTTCAGGAGAATTCGATTTTATGCTTAAGGTTGTAGCCGAGCACATGGATGATTACTATCACTTTCATGTAAACAAACTAAGTCAGGCCGAAAATATCGGACACCTGCAAAGTGTTTTTGTAATGGGTGTAATTAAAGAAACCCATGTGTTGGTATAAGTATCTTTTAGGGTAGCTGAACGGTTTTCTTCCGAACGGGATGTAACCACTTTTTGTTGATGATATGGGTAAGATAGGCACCCGCCGCCCCGGTAACCGCTCCGGCAAGTACATCCGAAGGATAATGTTGGCCTAAATAAATGCGCGAATAACCCACTCCAATGGCCCAAACATAGGCAGGTGCTGCAAAATACCATTTTTCAGTAGTTAACAAAAGGCTAGTGGCGGTTGAAAAAGCAAGTGCGGTATGTCCCGAAGGAAATGAATTGCCTGTTTCTCTATAATTGGGATAAATATCATTGTAGGTTTCATAGGGCCTCGGACGGTTAACCAGCTTTTTCAATACCCCGGTAGTTGCAGAAGTAACTATCAGTCCGCCCATCAGTTCATACGCCACCTGCTTTCCTTTTTTGTTATCCGTAATCAGCGACACTGCCATTACTCCTATGGGTACAGTAATACAAATCGGATAGGCTGTGGATGACAAAGCTTTCATGGTAGGATTATCCGGATACCGAGGATTAATAACTTTTAAGGAAGCATAATCACCACCCTGTGCGTGCAAACCTGATAAGAGTATGGAGCAGCCAATCAAAATCAACAATAGTCGAAGTTTCATAGGAGGATTATTTTGGGTAGTAGCTTATGCGATTTTATTCACTATCCATCTGCGATAGGGTGGCTTCAATGGTTTGAATGCGCGCCAATGCATCGGCTTCTTTTTTTCTTTCCAGTGCGATCACTTCCGGCTTGGCATTTTGCACAAACTTTTCGTTTTGCAGTTTTCTGCTAACCTGTTCTAAAAACTGTTTTTGATGGGCCAGATCTTTTAGCAAAGTTTCCCGCTGTGTTCCGGTCTCTTGAAATTCTGCTGATTCCAGATAAAAGCGATCCATTTCTACTGCCACTACAATACTTTTTGCAATCGGTTGTTGGGTAAAACTAACTTCAGACGCATTGATCTGTTTTGCCAAAATCGATCGTATGGCTTGGTATTGATTTTCACGACTGGTTTGAATATGCAGGTGTACCGTTATTTTGGGCTTGAGTTGGTTTTTATTTCGCGCATCCCGCAACGCCGAAATCAATTGCTTTAACAATTCACCTGATGCCACCATTTGGGTATCAATGGCTGGTATAGGCGCATGCTGGCGAGTACAAATATCCTCGGTTTGCGGTCGTAATAAATGAAAAATCTCTTCCGAAATAAATGGCATAAATGGATGTAACAGATGCAGTAATTGTTCAAAATAGCCAACTGTTTTTTCGTACACTTCCGCGTGAATCGGTTGTTCAAATCCGGGCTTCACCCATTCTAGGTACCAACTGCAGAAATCATCCCATATCAAAGAGTAAATCGTTTTTAAAGCTTCACTCAATTTAAACTGTTGCATCAAAATAGCTACTTCATTGCGGGTATGTTGTAGGCGTTGTTCAAACCAATCCATTGCAAATACCGGCAAACTACTTTCTTCGGAGTTTCCAACACGGGCTTCCCACATCTTCACCAGTTTGAGGGCATTCCACATTTTATTATTGAAATTTCTTCCCTGTTCTAAACCAGATTCATCAAATAAAATATCATTGCCCGCAGGAGAAGCAATCATGATGCCAAAGCGAACCGCATCGGCACCATATTGATCTATCAAGCCAAGTAAGTCGGGTGAATTACCCAAACTCTTGCTCATTTTTCTTCCCAACTTATCCCGAACAATACCGGTAAAATAAACATCTTTAAAAGGTAGTTGCCCCATATACTCATATCCAGCCATAATCATACGCGCTACCCAGAAAAAGATAATTTCCGGTGCCGTAACCAAGGTATTGGTTGGATAGTAATAGTTTACCTCGGGATTATTCGGTTGTGATAACCCATGGAATACTTCAAATGGCCACAACCAGCTCGAGAACCAAGTATCTAAACAATCTTCATCCTGCCGGATGGATTCTTTCGCTAGTTCGGGTTGCTTTTCTTTTAATATTTCCCAGGCTTCCTCCAACGAAGCGGCTACTGCAAAACTGCCATCGGGTGCATAATAGGCAGGAATGCGATGCCCCCACCAAAGTTGCCGGCTAATGCACCAGTCTTTGATATTCTCCATCCAATGACGATAGAGATTTTTAAATTTAGCTGGATGAAAATGTATATCATCTTTCATCACCGCTTCCAGTGCTGGTTTAGAAATTCCCGCCATACTTACCCACCATTGGAGGCTTAATCGAGGCTCTACCATCGCATCGGTTCTTTCACTAAAGCCAACCTGATTTACATATTCTTCTGTTTTTATCAGGTTGCCAGCTGCTTCCAGTAGGGGAATGATTTTTTTTCTTACATCTAACCGGTCTTCGCCCACAAACAGGGTAGCTGCGGCACTCAGGGTGCCATCATCTTCCATAGTATCAATAATCTCCAGCTGATATTTTAACCCCAATTGGTAATCGTTCATATCATGTGCCGGCGTAACTTTTAACGCACCGGTACCGAAATCAGGGGTAACATAGTCATCAGCAATAATGGGTATTCTGCGATTAATTAAAGGAACCAAGGCAAAACGACCTACCAAATGTTGATAGCGGGTATCGGAAGGATGTACACAAATAGCTGCATCTCCCAAAATCGTTTCCGGCCGAACCGTGGCTATGGTTATTCCCTGCAAAGAGGCAGCATCATTCCCCTCTATCCGATAGTTTACGTGATACAACTTACTGTTTACCTCTTTATAAATTACTTCCTCATCACTCAGGGCTGTTTTGGCTTTTACATCCCAGTTAATCATCCGCTTTCCTCGATAGATATGGCCTTTTTTATACAAATCAATAAACACCTGTATCACCGAACGATAATATTCGTCATCCATTGTAAAAGAAGTGCGGTTCCAGTCTAAACTACAACCCATCTTTTTCAACTGCTGTAATATGATACCACCATATTTATCCTTCCACTCCCAGGCATATTGTAAAAATTCGTCGCGAGAAAGGGATGATTTGGCAATACCTCTTTCGCGTAACATGGCAACTACTTTGGCTTCAGTAGCAATTGACGCATGGTCGGTTCCGGGAACCCAACAGGCATTATAACCCATCATGCGGGCATTGCGTACCAAAATATCCTGTATAGTATTATTTAAACAGTGACCCATATGCAATACGCCCGTAACATTAGGGGGTGGTATTACAACGGTATAGGGGGTTCTATTGTCGGGGGTGCTAGTAAAATAGCCTTTTTCATTCCAGTGCGCATACCACTTTGCTTCAATTTCTCCTGGGATATAATTTTTGCTGAGTTCCATATATTTTTAGGGGATAACACCCTAATTGCCAACCATTAAAAAAAGCACGGGTATCAGCAAAGGGAATCCGATTGCAAAAATAAGGAAAACTGCTAAGTGTAAGTTACCTCATTACCAAACCATTCGAAGAGAGGGATCTTCAAAATGCTCAGTGAGGGAAGTAGAGGGGGTAGATTGGTTTTCTGCCACTGGCAATCCCATCTTCAATTGTCCGTTCGCCTTTATGCGAAGGCATTTACCAGCAACATCTTTGGTAAATTTCATACAATCTTCTTTTCGAATCTTTTGGCAAGAGCTAAAAGCAATCAGTACTATGGCGAATCCGATGAATTTTTTCATAGCGGGAAGAGTTTTATAACTTATTTGGATATAAAACGATGGTAACCCTGTTTTGTTACACTTGTTTGCAAAATTAGTACTTGATTACTATAAAATATTACACACACCCCTGTTTTTAGTTAATTTTATATTATGCGCTTTGCAGTGGTGGATATTGAAACAACCGGAGGCTTCCCCTCCCAACATGGCATTACTGAAATTGCCATCGTTTTAATGAATGGTGCCGAAGTAGAGGGCATTTTTGAAAGCCTGATTAATCCGGGTCAACCCATACCGCCTTTTATTGCTAATATGACGGGCATTTCTGATGCAATGGTGGCCATGGCCCCGCCTTTTGAGGAGCAAGCTGAAAAAATATACCGACTGCTCAACGACCGAATTTTTGTGGCGCACAATGTGAATTTTGACCATTCTTTTGTGAAGTATTATCTGCAACAGGCTGGTTATCAATTGCAAGTCCCTAAAATTTGTACCATCCGACTGGCTCGAAAAGTGTTTCCCGGGCATAAAAAATACGGGTTGGGACATTTAACTCGTGCGCTGGATATTCCAATTACCAATCGGCACCGGGCTGGGGGAGATGCCAGGGCAACCGCAGAAATCGTTTCTAGGGCGCTTGCAGTATCTGGGGGTAGTGTAATCAAAGAAATGTTGAGTAGGGAGGCCAAACACCAATTGTTGCCCCCTAATTTGTCGGTGGAAGAAATACACCAATTACCCCTACAACCCGGAGTATATTATTTCCGCGACAAAAAGGGCAAAGTAATGTATGTAGGCAAAGCCAAGCAGTTACGCAAACGGGTGGTAAGTCATTTTACCGGTTTAGATACTTCCGAAAAGCGGCAGGCCTTATTGAGAACTGTGTATACCATCGGCCATAGTGTTTGTGCCTCCGAATTTATGGCGAGTATTTTAGAAAGTATTGAAATCAAACGCCTTTGGCCACCATTTAATAAAAGTCAAAAAAGATTCGAAGCAAGTTGGTCAATTTATCAATTCACCGATTCTAAAGGGTATCACCGATTGGCAATTGATAAAAAACACCGGCATACAACTGCTATCAGCAATTTTGGTTTGTTAACCGATGCGCACCGTACCCTTTGGAAGTTAGTAAGAGATTTTTCCTTGCATCCCTATCTCTGCTTTCTCGAAAAAACTCCTTCCACCCCCTTGCCGAAAGAAACCATACACAACTTACAAATGCAGCAAGCCATCGCTCATCTGGTGCAGCAACCGGCAAGTTTTGTAATTAAAGATCAGGAGGCAATTGTATTGGTTGAAAAGGGAAGGTTTTACGGAATGGCAATGCTGGCGGAGTGGTCTCCCGATCAACCCATCAGCCATCTTCGAGAGCAGTTAACGCCCTATCCCGAAAACGAAGTAATTCGCTCCCTGGTTCAACAGTTTACTGAAAAATATCCCGAAAAAGTATATCCATATACCGAAGTATCGTAAAGTTGGCATTTGATAAAAACTTATCTTGTAAAAAAAATCTATGAAAGTTGTAACTATACTCGTTTGTCTGCTAGTTTCATTTCAATCGTATGCGCAGCAGAAAGTTTATCCCTTTATTAAAGGATTTGGTGGCGTAAGTGAAATCCCGATGGCTACCGAAAAACCCGACAGTAAAAAGACCTATAAAATTATAGTAGAAGTAAATACTGAAAATCCCCAGCCCGCCAAAGTGCACGAGTTGATGGAAAAAATTGCCTCAATTGCTAACTTACATGTTTTGGGTGGCGTGCAACCTGAAAAGCTAAACATCGTAGCCGTGATTCACGGTCCTGCCGCCATGTACATTATGAATGATTCGGTATATCAGCAGAAATATGGCTCCAATAATCCGAATATTCCTTTGTTTCATGCACTCAGAGAGGCGGGAATTCAGGTATTTGTATGCGGTCAGTCGATGATGAAGCGAAATATCGATCCGGCAACTATTTCCCCAGATTTGGGGATTGCCCTTTCTGCTATGACCACCCTAAGCACTTATCAGCAGCGCGGGTATGTGATGCTCAAATTATAATATCAGAAATTTGGATGGGTACCGGTGTAATTCATTGGGGTGATCGCCAGTAATTCTTTTTTTACGGAGGCTTTTACCTTTAGTTGCCGAATGAATTGTTGTATGCTTTCTCGGGTAATCCCTTGTTTCCCTCGGGTAAGTTCTTTTAGGGCTTCATAGGGATTTGGATATTGCTCTCTTCGTAAAATGGTTTGTATGGCTTCAGCAACCACTGCCCAGTTTTGCTCCAGATCTTGTTGAATTTTTTCTTCATGCAACACCAGCTTATGCAGTCCTTTTTGTAAAGAGTTGATGGCAATAATAATATGCGCCATGGGTACGCCGATATTTCGCAAAACGGTAGAATCTGTTAAGTCGCGCTGTAAACGGCTGATGGGTAATTTGGCCGAAAGATGTTCCAGCAGGGCATTGGCTAAACCCAGGTTTCCTTCTGCATTTTCAAAATCAATGGGATTTACTTTATGTGGCATGGCCGATGAACCTACTTCGCCTGCTTTGGTTTTTTGTTTAAAATAGTCCATACTGATATAAGTCCACACATCCCTACTCAAATCAATTAAAATGGTATTGATTCGTTTTAACGCATCAAAATGGGCAGCCAGCATATCGTAGTGTTCTATCTGCGTAGTAAACTGTTGCCGTTCAAGCCCCAATACATCCTGCAAAAATTGATTGGCTAGTTTGGGCCAGTTTTTATGTGGGAAGCTTACCTGATGTGCATTGAAATTACCGGTGGCACCTCCGAATTTGGCTGAATAGGGTATCTGGGAAAGCAGTTTTATTTGCTCACTGATTCGTTCATGAAACACTTTCCATTCTTTTCCCAATCGGGTAGGCGAAGCAGGTTGACCATGGGTTCTGGCCAGCAGGGGAATGTCTTTCCACTGTCTTGCTTGTTTCAAAAGAAGGGTATTCAATTGCAATACGGCTGGCAAATACGTCTCTTCTAAACAATGTTTCCAGCTAAGGGGAATGGCGGTATTATTGATGTCTTGCGAGGTGAGTCCAAAATGAATCCATTCTTTTAAGTGTCCTATCCCTGCTTTGTCTAGTTGTTCTTTTAAAAAATATTCAACCGCTTTTACATCATGGTTGGTAACTCTTTCAATTTCTTTTATTTGCATGGCTTCAGCCGTGCCAAACTGATCCATGCCCGCTTGTAATTTCTTTTTAGCGGTAGTAGGTAATAGAAAAAACTTCTGCCGGGCAAGAAAGTAAAAATATTCCAGCTCAACGGCTACGCGGTACCGAATCAAGCCATATTCAGAAAAATAATTGGCCAGTGCGGCGGTTTGTGAACGATATCTGCCATCAATGGGCGAAAGGGCGGTTAACGAGCTAATTTCCATGAAAACTTGGATTGGTGAAAGGTTGGTTGGCCTATTGGTGCAAAGATAACTAAGCTTGAGCGCTTTTTAAAGAGAAGGACTATTAATCACTGTTTTTACTCGATAGAAGCTAGGAATTGTTTTTCTTTGCACAAAATTGAACGTTGAAGCAAGCAATTCGGGTGGGGGCTGTTAGTTATTTGAATACCAAACCTTTTATTTGGGGTTTAGAACAGTCGCCTGTTTGGAGCGAAATGATCTTAACCCGGGATTTTCCAGCTGCCATTGCCCGGCAATTGAAAGATAACAAGCTGGATATAGGATTACTGCCAGTTGCTGCCATTGCTCAGTTACAGGAATCATTTATAATAGCTGATTATTGCATTGGTTCGGAAGGTCTGGTTGCCTCGGTTGCAATTTTCAGTGATGTGCCTTTGGAAGAAGTTACTACTATCTGGCTCGACTATCAAAGTAAAACATCCGTAGCACTTGCACAAATACTCATGCATGAATATTGGCACCTGAAACCCCAATGGAAGCCGGGGGATTCAGAATTTATCAATCGTATAGGAGGAACTGAGGCAGCGGTAGTAATTGGCGACCGGGCATTAGAACTGATTCCCAAACATAAGTATATGTACGATTTAGGGGCTGCCTGGACGGCACACACCGGGTTACCCTTTGTTTTTGCTGCTTGGGTAGCCAATAAAGAATTATCTACCAATTTTTTAACTGAATTTAATGCAGCGCTTAAATGGGGCATTGAGCATATGGATCAGTTGATTGCTCAAATACCTCCGATGGGATATGATATTGATACCTATTTTCATGCAAACATCCGCTACGAGTTAACGGATGCCAGCAAAGCGGGTATGGAATTGTTTTTACAGAAATTAGCGGTGCATACCATTGTATAGGGCTGCTTTAGCTGGTAAAACTTTTGTAATATTGAAAGGTATATGCGATTAATCATTATCACTATTTGCTTTAATAATTTGCCCGACCTGCAAAAAACGCTTGCGTCGGTAGATACTCAAACGCTTCCACCGGATGAACATTGGATAATAAATGGCTCAACCTCTGGCGATATTGCCGAATGGTTTCAACAAACTACCCAACCTGCTTACCGAAAAATTGTAAATGAGCGCGATAAGGGCATTGCGGATGCCTTTAATAAGGGCATTCAATTGGCAGGGGAGGGGATGATACAACTACTGAATGCCGGGGATGAATTACTGCAGGTGGTGGTATTACAAGCGGTAGCTACCTTTTTACAATCCCATGCTGATGCTGCCTGGATAAGTGGAAAGATTGTTTTAAAACGTGGGGGTGAGTGGGTAGAAGTTGGCAAACCATTTGATGCTGCCAAACTTTATCGTGGTATGAGAAGTGTATCCCATCCAAGTTGGTGGGTGCATAAACAAACCTACCTAAAGGCCGGGCCTTATCAGTCGCAATACAAGATTGCTATGGACTATGATATGATGTGCCGACTGGCCAAGGAACCCTATGTTTTTTTCCCCCTAGCCATGGTTCGCTTTGATGATACTGGAATCAGTGCAAAACAATACCTGGCTTCTCTGGATGAGAACCAACGGGTATATGAATCATATGTCGGGTATTCGTTTCCGTGCCGGCTTTGGCAATTTCGGTTACGCAGTTTGCACTATCTTTTGCAAACCCAATTGGGCAAGCAGCTGTTTAGATGGAAGAAGAAATTGGGTGGGGAGAATTGGTGAAATGAAGTTACTTTAATTTTTAATAGCAATTCTTCCAGTATCATCAATTCTATTAAGAAGTAGGCCAGGCTTGTTTTCCGCGATATATTCATCAACCGCTTTTCGCGAGCCTCTCCAAAAACCATAATCATCAATTATCAATACACCTTGATGAACTAATAAAGGATATAAATGAATCATTTCATGGCGGGTAGATTCGTACCAGTCTGTATCTAAGCGAAGAAGCGCAATATCACCCGGGCTATTTGCCGGAATAGTTTGTAAAATGTCGCCTTCAATGAAATGGATATTTTCTGTGGGATAGCCGGTGCTAAATATGTGTTTCTTTACATCTTCAAGTGTTGAATAAGCCCAAACAACACTTTCTTCTTTTTGCCCGGCATCTTTTTTTAATAAATCTGCTGCGCCTTCTCCTTGATAAGATTGATCTGCTTCCGTTGGCTCCGTCATTCCGGCATAGGTATCATACAAAAAGAATTTTCGGTTGTTAACGCCCAATTTTTGCAAAGTGAGAGCTGCTGCCATCATACTACCCCCTTTCCAAACGCCACATTCAACGAAATCACCCTCGATATCATTTTCTACAATATATTTAACCGATTCAATTAAACAGTATAGCCGCTCATTGCTTGTCATGGTATAAGGCTTTACTTGTTTAATAATCTCAATATGCCAAGGTTCAAAATCTGCCGGAAATTGGTTGGTGGTAGCCGGTTGTGAAAATAGTTTTCTTAATAATTTGAATGGCCTGAAATAATTAGGCATGGAAAGAATGATTTAGATTTTCAATTACCTGCTTTGGTTGCACCCATTGATAGGGAATAGTAACAGTATACAAATATTTTTGTTGAATCATGGTTGGGTTAATAAGGTCTTCAGCAATTTCAGTTGGATAAATTGAAATTACTTTGTTAGTCATTTGTACTGGATAAGGCGAAAATCTCCCATACTGCGATCCATTATAAATACCCAATATCCTGCAACCTACTGCCGCTGCCAGATGCACCGATCCGGTATCAACCGTAACCAATGCTTCTGCCCGATGCAAAATAGTTAATAATTCTTTAAGGCGGGTAGCGCCAGTTAAATCGGTTACAGATCCTGCAAAAGCTTCTTTAAAGGCATCTGCATAAATCCGATCTCCATTACCTCCACAAACCACAATGGCCAATCCATCCTTTTGCTGAAAATACTGAGCCACTTCAGCAAAATATGCTGCTGGCCATATTCTATGCTTACTTCTGGATCCCGGAAAAATGACTACAAATTTTTCGGGTAATGCCATTAAGAGTTCCGGTAATTTCGCTTCGGGAACCTGCCAGTGGATGGTTTCAATATTTTTTCCCGTAACGTATTCAGTAAATTTCCGGTTGCGTGTTAATTCGAACAGGGGAGTGGTCGGCCCTGCCCAGCAATGAAGGTACAGATTTCGGTCGTATCCCGTGTCGTAGGTTCGCCAATTTTCAGTATTGGCAACCATACCGAAATTTTCAGCGGCTGCCGCAGCTTTCACAATAGCATCATCATTCCGTTTGTCGCGGGAATAGGTTGGATTAATCACCCATCCAAATCCTTCCTTATGTATTTTCTTCAAAATTCTGTATCGGTAAAAAAGGTCCTGCTTAAAACGGGTTTTATCTAGCCAAACTGTTTGATCAAATGTATTAGCATCCAATTGTTCATATAACGATCTCCAGCTGCTATTTCCACAAAGGGTAAACTGCATTCCTTTAAATCGATCTGCTTTGCATAATTCGGGTATCATGGGCCTCCACAACATATAATCCCCAATTTCATCAACCCGCACAACTAATACCTTTCCCGAATGGGTGGTTGCCGGTCCCAAACGGGCCAGCCAGCCTACCAGGTTGTATATAATATCCTTAATGCGGTTCAACATGCCCGAAAAAACTTTAATTTGCCCTACCAACCGGTAAATTATGGTACCCTACGATTTTAATCCTTCTATTCGTCACCCACTTTATTGGATTCGGAAGGGACTATACAACAAAATTAACCTTTACAGCGGAGAATTGAGTGGTCGGTTGCTGGATTTTGGTTGTGGGGCGAAACCATATCAGTCCCTATTTACCAAGGTAACTGAATATGTAGGGGTAGATTATGCCGGAGAAGGACACGATCATTCCTATGAGTCGATTGATGTATATTATGATGGTAAAACCCTCCCTTTCCCCGATGCCTCCTTTTCGGCGATTTTTACCAGTGAAGTATTTGAGCATATTTTTACCCTTCCTGCTATCCTGCCAGAATTATATAGGGTACTGCAACCCGGCGGCAAAATGCTGATTACCTGTCCTTTCGCCTGGGAAGAACATGAAATTCCCGCCGATTATGCCCGATATACCCGTTTTGCCTTGCAGGATTTGCTACAAACTGCTGGTTTTTCCATCGTGCAGGTTGATAAAAATGGCCATGCTATATCGGCGCTTCATCAAATATTTATCGTGTATTTGCATGATGAATGGATTCACCGAGTATGGTTTTTTTCCAGATTCAATCTGTTTAAAAAAATAGTTCGCCAAGCATTGGTGCCCCTGCTCAATGGCTTATTTTGGTTGGTTGAACCAATTTGGCCCCGTTCCGATAAATTTTACCTCAATACTATCATGTTGGTAGAAAAGAAATAGATGAAAAAGATTTTATACACGGTTTGTTCTGCTAATCACCTGGCCCATTGCAAAACGATGGCAGATTCCTTTGCTGTGCATCATCCCGAATACAAAATCATCATCGGTTTAGTAGATAAAATCGAAAACCGGTTTGCTATTCAGCAATTTGCCCCCTATGAAATTTGGGAAATTGCCAATATGGGAATTCCCGATTTTGAAGCCATCACTGCCCGCTATTCTGTAATCGAATTGAACTGTGCCATGAAGTCGTTCGTTGCCCAGGCTATTTTCGCGAGGGATTACCCGGATATTTTGTTGTATCTCGATTCTGATATGTGGGTGCATCATTCTTTAGCCGTGGTGGAAGAATTGTTGCAGCAACATCCTATTCTAATTACCCCGCATTTTACCCAGGCACTTCCCGATAATGCGCTAAAACCTCTCGAACGTGATTTATTAAGGTCGGGTATTTACAATGCAGGATTTATGGCAATTACTCGCTCTGCCGTTACCGACCGTTTTTTACACTGGTGGGCAGCGCATATGAAAGAGGAATGTTATTATCGTTTTTCAGAAGGTATGGGGGTTGATCAAATCTGGCTGAACCTGGTGCCAGTTCTTTTTCCGGAGACGGGTATTTTTCTGCATCCCGGTGCCAATGTAGCTTATTGGAACATCCACGAAAGACAACTCACGGAAACACCACAAGGCATTCGGGTAAATGATGCTTACCCGCTATTATTTCTGCATATCAGCGGATATTCATTTGAGCAACCGGAATTACTATCTCGACATCAAACTAGGTATCATTTAGAAGCATTGCCGGTTTGGAAAAAATTATTGGATAGCTACCGCCAACTTGTTCAAGCAAATGGGTATGATACTTTTCATGCCCTTCCTTGCCTATATGCCAAATCATCTCCTTCCTCTCTTGGTATAATGAAAACTATTAATAAATGGTTGCAGCCAGTTGGGATTAAAATATCCAAAAATGCGGATGATTAAGTATCTTCAATCATACCTCAATACCAATTAATCAAAGTCTTTTAGAAAGAGATTGGATTGAAAGTAGGCATTGTTCATCCGTACTTTTTATATGACTTCTATTACTTCTCCCTTACATTATCTCAAATTATTGTATTTTAAACTCGCGGGGGATACGCATTGCGCTGCCTGTAATTTTACAGGAAAACAAAAGGCAAAAAAAGTACTGTGGGATGATCTAATAAACGAATGGGAGTTGAGTACACAATGGGTAGACTGGTTTAATCTTCGGGAAGGGAAGTATTGTGTTAATTGCCGTTGTTGTGCTAGAACCCATCAATTGTCAGTCGGCATCTTGCAAGAAGTAAACCTTATGGTTGCGGAAGAATTTACCAATCTGGATTCGGCATTTAAAAATTATAAAGTGCAGGCATTACATATTGCTGAGATTAATTCTTTGGGTAATATTCATCCATTCCTTGCCCAATCTCCTAACCTGAGGTATTCTGAATTTTTATCAGCAGATCTGGCTATCCGATCCGAAAATCTGGAGTCCCTCTCGTACAATGATGATTTTTTTGATCTGGTACTTACCTCCGAAACGTTGGAACATGTTCCGGATATTGATAAGGCTTTTTCCGAAATTCATCGGGTTTTGAAACCGGGTGGTAAACATATTTTTACAACGCCTGTTGTTTGGGACAGACCGAATACCCGCATTCGCGCTTTTATGGAAGATGGTAAGGTGATGAATGTTTTTCCTCCCAGTTATCATGGTTCAAAAACAAAAAATCAATCTGACTACCTGGTATTTTATGAGTTTGGACAAGATTTGGTTGCTCGCTGTGAAAAGGCACAATTTCAAGTAGAGTTGCTTAGTGATAAAGAAAATGCTTCGTTAGTAACTTTTATTACTACTAAGCTATAGCGCGGCTTTGTTTATTTTTAGCACCATCACCACATTGTAATCTATATCACAATTGCTGGCAAACAGTTCTTGGTATCCAATGCCTTCTAGCGCATCCATTTGTTTTTTCATATAGGCATAGCCCATATCGGCATGCACGTGATAAGGATTCATTTCTATGCCGATATCCTTACAATATGTTTCATAAGCCGGTTGGTCGGGGAATACCAAAATCAGGTTTCCCCCATTTTTTAGGATACGGATAAATTTTTTGAGGGCATCAATTGTGTCGGCAAAATCTTCTATCAGGTGACTGGTATATACATAATCATACGTGTTATCAGCAACGGGTATGGATTCTTTAATCACATCACAGGCAATATCCACCTTATCTTTTCCGGCATAGGCGTATGGTTGTGGAAAGTCAATTCCATCGCAGTTAGATTTGAGTACTTTATCGCCTCCAAAACCAATATCGCATCCTTTTCCAATGCAATAGGGGAGTACCCATTTTCTTACTTTGGAAGTTTCGGAGGGATGTTGAAAACGAATACCAAACCAGCGGGATAAGGTTCCTTTAATTTTACGCTCTCTGATATATGCCCAATTGAATTTCATAATAACTTATTGATTAAATAATCCTTTTAATGCATCAATTCTAAACTGAATTACCGGCCAGCTTTTGGGGGATGCTCCATGCATCCAATATCCAATAGCCAAAATAACGGCAGCGCCTAATTTAAAAAAGTATTCGACTATTTTTATAATGTAGGCTATCCATCCTTTTTCCAACATGCGCACTCTTTCTCCTCTTCCAATGCCACTGGCTACCCGATACATATATTCGGGTGTAAGTTTGGCGGTTTCAACCACATGCTCTACCCGAACGTTGGGATCGTAATAAATAACCCTCCCAAGTTGCATGAGGCGAAAAAAGAAATCCTTTCCTTCCCCTCCAATGCGCAAAGTTCCTGAAACGCCCGGTAGTTTGATATTAAAACCGCCTATCTGATTAAAATCGGCAGTTTTGATAGTCATATTCGATTCTAGCGGATATTTTCCGTTTTTGAATGGGGTGCGCACATCACTGTAATGAAAATGACCAACCAGGGAAGAAACATAGTGACTCATCCAGTTGGGTTCTTCTGGAATATACCTAGGAATAATTCTTCCCCCCAAGCCTCCTGCTGCTGGCACTTCCCGAAAAAAAGCAAGAAGGTTGGTTAAGAAATCGGGGGCGGCGATGGCATCATCATCCATAAAACAGAGTAGTGGTGCTTTCACTTGTGTAGCTCCAGTATTTCTCGCAAAAGAAGCTCCCTGGCGACTTTCGAGCATATAATAGAAGGCTGCATTGGGATGTTCAGCAATAAAATCTTTACAAACGGATTCTGTGTTATCTGTAGAAGCGTTATCCACCACAATAACTTCGAACTGAGTATGCGGTAGCGTTTGATTATATAAACTCTGTAGGGCTTCCCGGATATATTTTGCCCGGTTATACGAGCAAATAACAACTGATATTTCGGGATTAGTGGCTTGCATCTGTTTGCAAAGATAAGAGGGCTCCCTGAACTAT
>JBIINW010000130.1:0-7418 GCA_044337245.1 Sediminibacterium sp.
AATCATCCTACTATCCCTGGAAAAACACCTAAAAAATAATAGCCCGCCACCACCACCCGCAAGCTGAATACACAGGCTGTATATTTGCACCGCAATGGGACAAAAAAAACTGATTCGATTTGAGGCCATCCGACATTTTTCAAATGTGTTGGAGTACCCGCAAAACATGCGGGGCAGCTGGCATACATTCTTTAATAACAGCAATCCAATAACGCTCGAACTGGCTTGTGGTAAGGGAGAATATGCGGTAGGATTAGCCAGACTGCATCCGGAAGAAAATTTTATTGGCATCGACATCAAGGGAAACCGGATCTGGCGAGGTGCCAAAACTGCCCTGGATGAACAGCTTACCCAAGTGGCCTTCATTCGTTCTTCGATTGACAAAATCACCGACTATTTTGCGCCGGGTGAAATTTCGGCTATCTGGATAACTTTTCCCGATCCACAGTTGAGAGGTTCGCGGGCTAAAAAAAGATTAACCCATCCGCGATTCCTTCGCTTGTACCAGCAGCTACTGAAGCCGGGGGGGAAAGTACACCTGAAAACGGATAGTCCGGTTTTATATGAATTTACCCTCACTGTTATTAACTTATTTGGTTTTTCTCTGTTATATAGAACGGATAACTTGTATGCCGAGGAAGTGATTACGCCAGAACTGCGAATCAAAACCCACTATGAAGGGTTGGATATTGCGGGAAGTAACCGGATTCATTATCTGAGTTTCTTTATTGATCAACCACTGCCGGCCGACAAGGATATACTACTTAAACAACTATTTCGTGAGCAAACAACTGATTGAGGGCGTACATTTTTATTATGAAGAGCATGGCCTTACCGTATTTACCAGCGTGTATCATTTAGAAAAGGGATATTGCTGTGGAAACGGATGTCGCCATTGTCCCTACGAATATGTAAATGTACCCGAACCCCGTAAAACCCTACTTGCAGAAAACAGGGGTGCTGAAAAGGAAGTAGCTGAATAATCTATCCTAAATAACCTAAAAGGTAACTTGCAAAAAAAAGTACCCATAGAAAAGCCTCGTTCCGTTTTACCCAGCGGCAATTCAGACAACGATTTTTTCAGTCGGGTGTACGAAGTAGTGCGGTTAATTCCTAAAGGAAGGGTAACTTCTTATGGTGCCATCGCCCGTTTTTTGGGGAGCGGGAGAAGTGCCCGCATGGTGGGTTGGGCTATGAATGCATCACACCAACAAAAACCTCCCATTCCGGCACACCGAGTTGTAAATCGAAACGGACAACTATCCGGCAAAATGCATTTCGGAGACCCAACCAGCATGGAAAAATTGCTGCTGAAAGAAAAAATTAAAGTAGAGAATGATACCATTGTTGATTTTGATCAACACTTCTGGGATCCTGCTACAGCAATCGGTTTGTAGTAATCAGCGATAATAGGGATGAATCATCCAGTAAACCACTGGGCCAGTAACCGCTACATACAACCAAAGCGGCCAGGTGATTTTTGCGAGCTTTTTATGTAAGGTAAATTCAGCTGTTAGTGCTCGGTAAGCCGTAAATAAAATGAATGGCAAAATTATGGCAGCCAGAAAAATATGGGTGATTAAAATAATAAAGTAAATCAATCGGGTGTTTCCAACCGCAAGTAATTCCTGCTCATCCACCAGTCCATCGTGGTTACTATCCCCAAACTTCGCTTCGCCGGCCAATAAGTGGTGAGCGATATACGATACCAGAAATAATACCGACAATACAAGTGCAGCTAACATCAGTTTCTTATGCAACGCATACTGCTTATTTTTTACTGCCCACAAAGCAGCCACCAGCAATACTGCAATGCTGGCATTGATAAAGGCATTGGCTGTAGCAAAAATATGTACATCAAAACCAAGGTCCACTTCGAGTTGAAATTTTCCCAATAATACTACCACGGAAAACACAACCACAGAAAAAATTCCAATCAGCCAATAGGCTTTTTTATCATTCTTGGTAAGGGAAGCAGGAAGCATAGTATAACTAGTTTGGGGTTGACCGATCGATCCGTTGGCGTGATTGCATAAATACTACAAAAAATAGTACGAGGCAAATTATGATGAGCCACAACCAACTCAGGCTAAGGATTTTGGTAAACAATTCACTTTTTTTGGTGCGGTCTTTTTCGAGTAGCAACAGCCCGATATCCTTTGACAGTTTCGACATAGCAACCGAGTCTAGTCCATTATAATACCCGCGTACCCGATAATATTTATCAATCAATACGAATCGGTTGGTATGCACAAAATCTGGACTAACGGGATCTTCGCTGAACTTATCTACTTTTAATTCTTCAAAAGCAAAGTCGTAGATTTTTTTACGGTCTCCGGTAAGCATCCACCAATTATCGTGGTTCACTCCAAAACGATCGGCATAGGCTTTTAAAACCGTGGGGCTATCGTGTTCAGGATCAACGGTAAATGAAACAAACTGAACAATAGAACTGTCTACTTTTTTTCGGGTATTTCCCCCGCGTAAAAAAGATTGCTGCAACAATGCCATATTCGTGGTAAGTCTAGGACAAATACCCCCACAACTGGTAAAAAAGAAATCGGCTACGATAATTTTTCCTGGGCGATCATATAAGCTAACGGTGTCCCCCAATTGATTCACCAGTTGGATGTTGGCCGTGGTATGCCAAACGGAGTCGTTGATTACTTTGCCTTTTTCTACGCGGGTAACTACCGTATCTAGCAGATAGTGTCGAGGCATATCTACTGCCTGTTTACTAAAATATTGCAGAATCAAGTACGACCCTATCGGAAGGAGTAATGCCAAACACAACCCTAATAATGCCCGTTTATTCATAGTGTATATATAAAAAACCACCGCAGAAAGCGATGGTGTTATAATTTCAGGCTAGCTTTCCATCAATGTTTTTCTTCGGCAGGTTTCGCATGACCATCGGACTTATGTTCTTCCGACTTATGCTCTTTCTTCTCTACTTTAATAGTGCTTTGCTCTTTAAAGTGAGGATCATATGTGTTGCGAAGATTTTTAAAGGAATTGCCATCATATAAAAATGCGATGATGAACCAGATGAAAAGGGCCAATGGAACTACAATTGTCATGATCAGGTTTTTAATCTCATGCTTCAGGTGCATGAAATACGCAACAATATAAAAGGCCTTCACCATCATCAGAATAACGATGGCTCCTTTTACTGCTAGGCGCAAGCTACTCTGGAGCGGCATATCCATCATCCAAAATCCTAATAATAATTCAACAATGGTTAAAACGGTTAAGATGATGGTTACTTTCCAAATTTCTTTGGTACCCCCACCTTCATGCTGTTCTGTATGTGAATGTTCCATAAATGCTATTATTTACTACTATGAAAATTGAATAAATTAAATCAGGTAAAAGCAAGTAAATACGAATACCCATACCAGATCTACAAAGTGCCAGTATAAGCCGGCTTTTTCTATCATCAGGTAATGACCACGCTCCTCGAATTTATTAGTGAGCGCCATTATCAGCATGATGATATTGATGATAACACCGGAGAATACATGAAATCCATGGAAGCCGGTGATGGTAAAAAAGTAATTGGTAAAATTGGTTGAAGAAGCCGTTCCGTCGTGGTTGAGGAAAGGATTGCTTCCCCACCAAGCACCTTCATGGTAAAGGTGATTCCACTCCCAAGCCTGACAACCGAGGAACATAGCTCCACCGATAATGGTCATGATCATATACTTAACTACCCCCTTCTTGTCCATATTATGCCCTGCATGCACAGCCAGTACCATGGTAACTGAGCTGATGATGAGGATGAAAGTCATAATACTCACAAAAACCAGCGGTGCATTCATTCCTTCCGGTGCAAAAGGGAAACTTTTGAATACTTCATTGGGGTCGGGCCATCCGTTGGATGAGAATCGGATAGTGCCATAAGAAATCAAAAAAGCGCCAAAAGTGAAGGCATCGCTCATGAGGAAATACCACATCATGAGTTTTCCATATTCCACGTTAAAAGGGCTCTTTCCGCCGTTCCACATTTTGGTGGGTGTAACTGTAGTTGTTGAAGACATGGGACTGTATAAGATTTCGATGCAAATTTATTGTGAGTTGTTCAAAAAAGGGCAATAATGTTCAACTTTTTCTTCAACTATCCAACGAAATGATAAAAGATGAATAAATAAATCCATAATCCGTCTACAAAATGCCAGTAGATGGTGGTTAACTCTATCGGCAGTGGACTGTAATTCTTCACTTTTCGGCTATAGGCAAGGAAAAGGATTACGGCAATCGCTATTACACCACCCAATACGTGCAGCATATGCATAACAGTAATCACCAGCAAATAGGAAGCCGCAGAGTTACTTCTTTGGCCAATTAACTCGATTCCCTGTTTTTCCAAGCTCCGGAAACCGAAATACTGGCAAAGAATGAATGCCAGGCCTAACACAGCGGTAACGGTAATCAGCTGGCGATATCTTGCCATTTCGCGGGCTTTGAACGACTTACCTGCCAGGTGCAGGGTTAGGCTACTCAACAGGATAATTGCCGTACTTAACCAGAAGATACCGGGCAACTGAAATTTAAGCCAGCTGCCTTCATTCATTTTAACGATATATGCGCTGGTAAAACCGGCAAACATCATAATAATGCTGGCCATAGCCACCCATAAGGTAAACTTGTGGGGGTGAATGCGGGAAGAGGTAAGATTTTGCGTATTCATTTGCTTCAATTTTCGATCAGTGAATTTTATCCGCCAATAGCGACAGAAAAACAACCGGCAGGTATATATAACTACTAAACATTACTCGTCGTGCAGCCGGCACATCCATTTGGCGATATAAGCGGATACATTGAAAAACCATCACCAGATTGGCTGCCATTACAATCCACATACTCACAGATCCGGTTAGTCCAAAATAATAGGGTAAAAAGCCAACAGGTATCATCAGCACAGAATACATCACAGCTTGCAGGGCGGTAAAACGGGTGGGTCCTTTATCGGCAGGCAATAGTTTAAAACCGGCTTTACTATAATCCGTATGTGCCACCCAGGCAATGGCCCAGAAATGGGGGAACTGCCAGATAAATTGAATGGCAAATAAAATCCATCCCCCTGCATTACTGAACGATTTATCTCCGGCAACTACGGTTGCAAACGGATCAATGGTATTGGTAGCGGCCACCCAACCAATTAAACAAGGGAGGGCTCCGGGAAATGCACCCACCAGCACTGCAATGGAGTTTACTTTTTTTAAGGGCGTATAAATAAATGCATATAAAAACAAACTGAAAGCCGACAACAATGCCGCACTCCAGTTAAAATCACTTTCAGCATCATGAAAGCAGTATCCCATCATCAGCACCCCGATTAAACCGGCTATTCCAGCAAACACATACGCTTCTTGCTGCGACATTCTACCTGCAGCCACTGGTCGGGTTGCCGTTCGTTTCATCATGGCATCGGTATCTTTTTCTACCGATTGATTAATGGCATTGGCACTGCCGGTAATTAACATACCTGCAATAAATAGTATCCCAATCATGGGCCAGTTGAAGCTGATGATATTGGGTGCTAGCAAATAACAAATCACACATGTAAAAACAACCGTAAAACTGAGCGTAAACTTCGTTAGTTGATAATAGTCCCTCACCTTACTTTGTAAAGTGGTTGGCTCAACCGGGTTGTGAGGGGATGCATGCATGCCGATAGCGAATTTTACAAAATTGATAAGCCTACAGCAACCAGATACTACTGATACAACAGTTGTTGGAGGCTTTTGTTTTTACAACAATGCTCCCGTATGTTCGGGAGCATTGTTTTGTATGGTTACTGACAGATGAACAATCTATCAGGCTGGGGTAAAATACAATCAATGGTTACTTTCATCGTCTCCCACCGGAGTAGTTTGCTGGATGAATTCTTTTCCATCCTTACCGTAGTCATATGCCCAACGGTGTACTTCCGGAATTTCTCCAGGCCAGTTTCCATGTCCGGGACGCACGGGGGTTGTCCACTCCAGTGTGTTTGCACCCCATGGATTCAGGCTGGTCACTTTTCTTCCTTTGAAAATAGAATAGAAGAAGTTGATCAGGAATAAGAACTGAGCAGCAAATACAATCATAGCCACTAAACTGATAAAGCGGTTCAATTCTACAAACTGCTTGAAGCTTTCCCAGATGCTGAAATCGTAATAACGACGGGGCATACCGGCTAACCCTTGGTAGTGCATTGGCCAGAAAACCAAGTAAGCACCGGCGATGGTAATCCAGAAGTGCATATAGCCAAGCGTATTATTCATGAATCGACCATACATTTTCGGATACCAGTGATAAATACCGGCAAACATTCCAAACATAGAGGCTACCCCCATAACGATGTGGAAGTGTGCAACTACGAAATACGTATCGTGGAGGTGAATATCCAACGCAGAGTTTCCTAACCAGATACCTGTTAAACCTCCGGAGATGAATAAACTTACAAATCCGATGGCAAACAACATACCCGGTGTGAAGCGGATATTACCTCTCCAAAGCGTTGTAATCCAGTTAAACACTTTAATAGCAGAAGGTACCGCAATCAACAAAGTAAGTAATACGAATATCGATCCTAACAAAGGATTCAATCCGGTTACAAACATGTGGTGAGCCCACACCAAGAAGGCTAGAATTGCAATTGCAAATAAAGATCCAATCATCGCAATGTATCCAAAGATAGGCTTACGAGAATTTACAGATAAGATTTCAGAAACCATTCCCATTGCAGGCAACAGGATGATATATACTTCGGGGTGACCGAGGAACCAGAATAAGTGTTGGAAAAGAATAGCACTTCCACCCTCATTAGGCAATGCCCCCACTCCATTCACAAAAATATCAGATAGGTAAAAACTGGTTCCGAAATTACGGTCGAATATCAACAGAATAAATCCAGATAATAATACAGGGAAAGATAATACGCCTAATACAGCGGTAAAGAACAGCGCCCAGATAGTTAATGGCAAACGGGTCATGCTCATCCCTTTGGTACGCATGTTCAGGATGGTAGCGATGTAGTTCAGACCACCCAATAAGGAAGACACCACAAACAATGCCATCGAAATAATCCAGAGGTCCATCCCCGTTTTAGAACCGGGGGAAGCGTCTCCCAAAGCACTCAAAGGAGGATAGGCCGTCCATCCACCACTGAATGGGCCAGTTTCTACAAACAAAGATGATAACATAACGATACTGGCAATAAAGAAGAACCAGTAGCTAAGCATATTCAAGAATGGTGAAGCCATATCTCTCGCACCTACTTGCAATGGTATGAGGAAGTTGGCAAATGTTCCACTTAATCCGGCAGTTAACACAAAGAACACGAGTACGGTTCCGTGGGTAGTTACTAACGCATAATAGGCTTCGGGAGTGATTTGACCGCCTTTGGCCCATTTACCCAGAATGGTTTCCAA
>JBIINW010000131.1:0-7402 GCA_044337245.1 Sediminibacterium sp.
TGGATGAGCCAAATGATTGTGTTTACCCCCCTGTTTCTTTTGTATGAGCTTAGTATTCTGGTATCTGCCAGGGTATTTAAGGAAGTACAGGAAAAAGAAGCGGAAGAATGGAGTTAATAGCCTCTTCATCCATCCACATATTTTTTAACGGTCGGTTCTCCGAATCTATTATCTTAGCGGTAATCTCATGAGCATGTCATACGTTTTTTCTCCCTCGCTTCCTATAGCCATTGGATCAGACCATGCAGGATTTGCCTACAAAGCAGCATTAATGCAGTGGCTTTCTGCTGAAGGGTATCTATTGCAAGATGTAGGAACCTTTAGCGAGGCTTCAGTAGATTATCCTGATTTTGCCCATCCAGTTTGCAACCTGGTTGAAAACGGAACAGCCGCTTTTGGCATTTTAATTTGCGGAAGTGCGAATGGGGTGGCCATGACTGCCAACAAGCATAGCGGAATTCGTGCTGGGCTCTGCTGGGAGAATGAGGTAGCCTCGCTGGTAAGGTTGCACAACAATGCCAATGTAATATGTATCCCCGCCCGATTTGTAACCCCGGAAGTAGCCAAAGAGATGGTTCATACGTTTATGACCACCGCCTTTGAAGGAGGCAGACATGAAAATCGGGTAAATAAAATCGCTTGTACCATTTAATCAACATACCATGAAAAAACAGTTACTGTTTCTATTATTACCCCTGTTATCACTAACAGTTTTCGCACAAAAGCCGGAAGATGCCGAGAAATATGCAACCCTTATTACGGCGGAGGGTTTAAAAGAAAAGCTTACCATCCTGGCTGGCCCAGAAATGGAGGGTAGGGAAACGGCTTCCGCCGGAGAAAAAAGAGCCGCCGCCTTTATTGAGGATCGTTTTAGAAAAATGGGCCTTAAACCCGGCAACGGAGAAAGTTACCAGCAAATGTTTACGGTTTATCAGGATGTTTTATCCGAAAAAAATCTAATGGTGAACGGAAAAACATACCAGTGGGATCAGGATTATGCCTTTTCACTTGCTATGATTTCCAGTGGAAATTGGAGTTATAATTCAGTTGTATACGCTGGCAATGGCGTGGTTGATTCAGCCGCTAAAATAAACGACTATGCTGGGCTAGACGTGAAAGGTAAATTAGTAATAATAACAGATATTGCCAGTGGAACAGGAGGGAATCGCGGATTATCTATGAACAAAATTAACGCAGCCCGCAGCCGAGGAGCAGCTGGCTTACTAGTAGTTACGACCGATTTTCCTAAGAAAAATGCTACACAGTTGAAAGGACGGATGAGTATAAAAGCCCCCGCTGCCGGAACTTCGAACAATTTTCTGCTGGCTACCATTTCACCCGATGTAGCCGCAGCAGCCATAGGCAGAACATCCTCCCTAACTGCCGCACAATGGAAAGAAATTCCTAGAGGAACCTATATTTCCGAAGTTAAAGTAGCCGCCAAAAAAAATACGGAGCCTCTCGAAAGCAGTAACGTAATTGGAATAATTCCAGGTTCAGATAAAAAAGATGAATATCTCTTCATTACCGGGCACTACGATCACCTAGGAAAAGTGGGCGATGTGATTTGGTATGGAGCAGACGATGATGGTTCCGGAACCGTGTCTGTTATGCAAATGGCCGAAGCTTTTGCAGCCGCTGCCAAAAAAAATAAGGGGCCACGCAGAACAATTGCCTTTATGGCAGTAAGTGGGGAAGAAAAAGGACTACTGGGCTCAGAATACTATTCTGATCATCCTATTTATCCTATGGAAAAAACTACGGCTAATCTAAATATTGATATGGTTGGCAGAGTAGATACAGAACGCAAAACAGCCGACACCCTCAACTATGTATATGTAATAGGACACGACAAACTCAGCTCCGAATTACCCATCATTAATGAAGGAGTAAATAATAAATATACCGGCCTTGTACTGGATTATAAATTCGACGACCCTAACGACAAAAACCGCATCTATTATAGAAGCGACCACTATAATTTTGCGCGTAAAGGAGTGCCCATATTATTCTTTTACGATGGCATGTTGCTTTCCGACTACCATAAACCAACGGATACCGTAGACAAAATCAACTTCCCTTTAATGGAAAAAAGAGCGAAGATGATTTTCCATACTGGTTGGGAAATGGCTAACCGCGATAACATGCTGAAAAGAGATACACCCCTGAATATGCCGGGCAGATAATTCTGTTGATTTGCATAAAAAAGCCGCATTCGAAAAAATGCGGCTTTTTTATGCGTGTGGGTTTGGGATGCTCCTAATTAATGCCCCAGCAAATAAGCAAAAATCAGCGGTACTACAATGGTAGCATCACTTTCTACAATAAACTTAGGCGTATGAATATCTAATTTGCCCCAAGTAATTTTCTCATTGGGCACCGCACCGGAATAAGAACCATACGAAGTGGTAGAATCGCTTACCTGACAGAAATAACTCCAAAAAGGAACATCATGCCAAGAAAGGTCTTGGTACATCATAGGTACTACGCAAATGGGAAAATCGCCGGCAATTCCTCCGCCTATCTGGAAAAATCCTACTCCTTTGCCCGCACTATTATTGCGATACCAATCAGCTAGCCAAACCATATATTCTATACCACTCTTCATGGTGGAAGCTTTCAGTTCCCCTTTAATTATATAAGAAGAAAAAATATTGCCCATAGTACTATCTTCCCAGCCTGGAACTACAATGGGTAGATTCTTTTCGGCTGCTGCCAGCATCCAGCTGTTCTTGGGGTCAATCTCGTAATATTGTTCCAAAACCCCACTCAACAACATTTGGTACATAAATTCATGAGGGAAATACCGGGCTCCTTTATCTTCTGCATCTTTCCAAACATGATAAATGTGTTTCTGCAAACGACGAAAAGCCTCTTCTTCGGGTATACAGGTATCGGTAACCCGGTTATAGTGGTTCTCGAGTAAATCCCACTCTTCCTGTGGACTCAGATCGCGATAATTGGGTACCCGCTTGTAATGACTGTGGGCTACCAGATTCATGATATCCTCTTCGAGGTTAGCACCGGTGCAGCTGATGATGGCCACTTTATCTTGGCGAATCATTTCGGCTAAGCTGATGCCTAATTCGGCAGTACTCATGGCACCGGCCAGGCTCACCAGCATTTTTCCTCCATCGAGCAAATGGGTTTCATAGCCTTTAGCTGCGTCTACTAAGGCGGCAGCATTAAAGTGCCGGTATTGGTGTTCAATGAATTGTGAAATAGGACCTTTTGACATATATATCAGTTGAGGCGCAAAGGTAATTTTTTAATTGAGTTTATGGCATGCTTATCCAGAAATACCGATCAGTTTCAACAACAGCGGGCAGGTAAATTTTAGTAGTTTTGCGGCAGTTTCTCCGGCAAAACAGGTAAAACCGGATTTTCATCCACCCCCATACTATGGATCAGGCCTACTTTAAAGACTATTACCACCTGGAACGGGAACATTGGTGGTTTTTGGTGCGAAGAAAAATATTGGCGGAAAGAATCAACTCCCTGCTCAATCGCCCGAAGCAAATTCATTCATTGAATGTTGGGGCTGCAACAGGTACTACTTCAGATATGTTGATGGAATTTGGAGAAGTGATGAGTATTGAATATGATGAAGATTGTTGCCGCTTTACCCAAGGGTTTTTACAAACTCCCATCATCCAAGGGTCGATACTCGAATTACCATTTAACGATAACCAATATGATTTGGTAACTGCATTTGATGTAATTGAACACGTAGAAGATCATCAGAAAGCGGTAGAAGAACTCTGGCGGGTATGCAAGCCCGGGGGGCATATTGCCATAACCGTTCCGGCATACCAGTTTTTATGGGGGCCGCACGACGAGATCAATCATCACTTCAGACGATATACCTACTCGCAACTCCTGCAACTACTTGAACCGTTAAGAGGAAAAGTTATCTATTCCACCTACTATAACTCCTTTTTATTTTTCCCGATTGCCGCTTTTCGTTTATTGGTTAGGTTTTTGCATACGTTAAGCGGTAAGAAAGAGCAGCCACCGGCCCGGTCGGATCATGAAGTATTGGGTATCCATGGTTGGATAAATCGTATATTATCTGGTATATTTCACTTAGACTACTTTTGGCTGAAAGCAGGCTTGCGCTTTCCTGCTGGGGTATCTTTGATGATCTTTTTTAAAAAATCAGGCTAATCTATTTTCCCTTTCGTATAGGATGAATAAGAAGTATTCCATAAACTAGTTTCAAAAAGAAGTAATCAAAATCATTAATATTTATTCTTTGTTTACAGATAATCACTTATCCTTGACTATTCATTACAACAAACCATAATTTTTCTATGTTGAACTGGCAAAATTTCTGGTCGAATAATCCTCCCTTATTTGGTGTTGTAATGCAAAAAAACTCCGTTTATTTTGCCGATAAGCTACTGAAAGCAAAGACTATCCTGCCGGAGAACCGTATACTTGATTTTGGTTGCGGCCCCGGATTTTTGGCAGACTTACTCAAAAATAAAGTTGCAGCCTATTTTGGCGTTGATATCTCGGCCGACTGTGTAGAAAACTGTAAACAACAATTTGCGGGATATGAGAATATGCAGTTTTCGAAAGTAATATCAACAGAAACAACCACTGGATTGGAAGAGGTAGTAAAAAAGGGGCTACATTTTGATGTGATTATTATATTAAGTGTTGTACAGTACTTTTCCGGTCTTCCAAAAGTAGAAACCTTACTGTCTGACTGTAAATCCATGCTATCTGCTGGTGGAAAAATTATACTGGCTGATGTAATACCCTCCCATAAAGGGTTACTAAAAGATGTTTACAGCGGCTTTGCTGATAGTATCCAAAAAGGATATTTCCTTTCGTTTCTTCGGTTCCTGTTTCAGGCCCGATTTTCGAATTACCACCAACTTCGACTGAACAACGACTTGCTTTGTATAACCGAAACCGACATAGCAACTATTTGCCAAAAGCTACAACTTCAGTATGCTATTATGCCAATCTGCACATTACAACATAGCCGGGTAAGCTATTGTGTAACTGCTATATAAATGTACCTTTGCAGATACATTTAATGGGTTTAATAAAGCCAACATGAAAATGCCTGCCACACTCAGCGCTTTCTTTGCAAAGCCATTTTTTAACAGTAAGAAAACGATAAGCTATATTTATATTATTCTGGCAGTTTTAATTAGCGCAAAAATTTTCTTTCTAGAAACCTGGGATAATTATGATTGTTTTCGCGCTTCTTACTTTCACCTAATTAATAATCTGGATTTATATCTACTTTATCCGAACGAATACCAAACCGCCTACAATTATAGTCCCAGTTTTGCATTTTTTATGGGGCTGTACGCCCACTTTCCCGATGGCTTAGGTATTTTGTTTTGGAATCTTACCCACACACTTGTTTTCATCACGGCAGTGCATCTTTTACCTATAGATGATAAAAAGAAAGTTTTTCTCCTTTGGTTTTGCCTGATAGAATTTATTACAGCTGCCGAAAATGTGCAAACCAATGCGAGCTTAGTAGCACTTATTATGCTTGTCTTTATCTTTCAGCAAAAAGGAAAAACTACTTGGTCGAGCTTATTTTTTGCTTTTGGATTTTTCTTTAAAATTTATGTATTAACTGCCGGGGTATTTTTTCTATGCTTTAAAAACAAATGGGCGTTTTTTTGGAAAGGAGTAGCATGGGCAATCCTCTTTTTTGCGCTTCCATTATTGGTTGTTTCATTTGATCAACTGATATTCCTTTACAAAAGTTGGTTTACACGGCTGCAAGTACAATCATCCAGACACTCGCTTAGCTTACTGGGCGTTATTGATTTATTTCATATCAACGGCCTTAAAGAAGGATACATTATTTTGGCAGGTTTGGTACCAATGTTATTGATACTATTTAAAAAAGAACTTTATAAAAACCCCGACTTTCAACTGGTTTACCTAGGGGCTATCTTATTGTTTACAATAGCATTCAATCCGGGTGTGGAATCGCCCAGTTATATCATTGCAATCCCGGGAGTAGTGTTATGGTATCTTTTGGGGCCACAGGAAAAATGGCGTATTTATGTATTGATAAGTGTATTTGTATTCACCTGCTTATCGCCCACTGAAATATTTCCTAGATTTATTCGTGATACTGTGTTAAACCCATTCCATGTGAAAGCTATCCCGATTATAGTAACTTGGTTTATTTGTATATTTGATTTGTTGTATTGGAAAGGAGTAACCAAACAGGAAAATGCCTTATCATGAAAGTACTCATAACCGGAGCGGATGGATTTATCGGCTCCCATCTCACAGAAATGTTGGTGCGTAAGGGGTATGATGTGCGGGCATTTGTTTTGTATAATTCCTTTAACTCATGGGGATGGCTAGACGAATGTGGAGAAGATGTTGCCGGAAAGTTTGAAGTGTTTGCTGGGGATATTCGGGATCCTTATGGAGTAAAGAAAGCCATGCAGGGATGTGATGCAGTATTGCACCTTGCTGCGCTGATAGGCATTCCCTACTCTTACCATTCTCCCGACACCTATGTAGATACCAATATAAAGGGAACCCTAAACATTGTGCAAGCAGCCCGTGAATTGGGCGTTGGAAAAGTAGTGCATACATCCACCAGTGAAGTGTATGGTACTGCCCAATTTGTACCAATTACAGAAGAACATCCACTACAGGGTCAATCTCCCTACTCGGCCAGCAAAATAGGAGCCGATCAGATTGCCCTTTCGTTTTACACATCTTTTGAAACACCCGTAGCTGTGCTGCGCCCCTTTAACACCTATGGGCCCCGACAGTCTGCCCGGGCTGTTATCCCTACCCTTATTTCGCAAATTGCAGCCGGTAAAAAAGAAATTCAATTAGGTGCCACCACGCCTACCCGTGACTTCTCTTATGTAACAGATACCGCTTCCGGATTTATACAAGCACTGGAGTCGAAAGAAATAATTGGAACCGTTACCAATCTGGGCAGTGGTTTTGAAATCAGTATCGGAAAAACAGCCGAATTAATTGCTTCATTGATGGGGGCGACTGTAACATTTACTACCGATAACAATCGGATTCGTCCCGAAAAAAGCGAGGTAGAACGGCTATTCGCCAGCTATGAAAAAGCTAAGCAGCGAATGGGTTGGGAGCCAGAATATGGAGGGGAGGAAGGATTTAAAAAGGGATTGATGAAAACAATTGAATGGTTCAGCAACCCCAAGAACTTATCCCGCTATAAAATTGATAATTACGCCATCTGATGATGGGTTTACAGTAACATTGTATAAAAAATCGGCATGAAAAAACAGGCGGTAATTCTTTCTGGCGGCAAGGGCAAACGATTGAGGCCCTATACCGTTGTGCTACCCAAGCCGCTTATGCCGGTAGGAGAATACCCGATTTTAGAAGTTATCATCCGACAACTTGCCCTGCAGGG
>JBIINW010000019.1:0-24669 GCA_044337245.1 Sediminibacterium sp.
AACCTACACGTGTACAAGCTATACTATTACTTATTATCATTGCCCAGCACCGGTAGGCAGCTGTAATGGGTATCAAGGGGAATGTGACGGGTGTTTCGAATATTGTCGTACGGACGACTCTTTTACTATATGTAATTGGGTAGCAAGTGTATCACCGCCAGGAAATGATTTTGGAGGCGGTGGTACGCCTCCACCTGACAATGGATCTGGGAGTAACATAGGAGGGTCGGGCAATAATGATGTCGCGGTACCACCCTCCAATAATGATGGGTTGAGACCGGGGTGGAAGGGGACACAAAGTGGTGGGACTGGGCGTATTAAAAAACCCGTATTGCTGGATTTAGAATACATGTATGAAGAGTTAAATGGTCAAATTGATAATAAGGAGATCTTAAATCTATATAAATTATCCTTCTTTTCAATAGAAGAAATGTATTATGAAAAGGCAATCAGTAATGTAAATAGAAATCTTTATTCTAATTTGAGCTCAAAAGAGTTCATAGAGTTAATTAAATTAGATAGTCGTATTGCTCTAACGATTGATCCTATTACCCTACTTGCAAAGGCAGGAGCATGTGGAGCTGCTGATATTATTGTTCAAATGTTTTTTGCTCGAATGCTTGATGATAATATTACTACTTGGAATCAGGCACTTCAAAGAGTAGATTGGTGGCAAGTAGGATATACAATGGCTACTGGTGTTTTGCCTATCTCAAACAAATATATTATAGCTGCCATAGCAGGAGGTGGAGTGGCTCTGAAAGATCTTACAGACAATGGATTTTCCGGTTGGGAACGTCTGGGCATAAAGTTTGTTGAAGGATTCATGGGAGGCCTTATAGGTACTAGCTTAGGTGGTTTAGTTTCAGAAAAATTTGGGACTCTAAGCAATTTAGGAAAAAAATTAGTAACTAAATTTGATGGTGTTATTGGATATGCTAGTATTTGCAAGTGGTTGGGTGGTGGAATTAGTAATGTTTCAGAATCACTGTTAACAAATAAAGGTATTATCGCTTCAAGTAGAAAAATTATTGGATGGGGTGGTCCAGATAAAGTAGCAGTTATAGGAAGATATATGGAGGATAGGGTAATTCCATATGCTAATAAAATGGGAGCTGCCTATTTTGATAAGAATAATCCAATCGCAGCACCATACTTTACACAAGAAGTTTTAGACAATATTAGAGATTTGAATCGAGACCATGGTAACAATTGGCCGATAAACGTAGTTCTTTCATCAAAGCTCTATAAGGCTAATCAACAATTTATTTTAGATTTGAAGAAGATGGGTTATACATTTATTGATTTAGGCGGTCCTAGTGGAAGTGACTTTTATAATATGGAAATTAAAGAAATATTTGATTAATGGAAAATTTAGATTTATATAAATTGGTAATTGAACATAGTATAGTAATAGACAATTATTTGGTTGAAAAAAAATTTATATCACTAAAGTCAGTTGAAAAAATCAGTGGTTTGATTTTGAAATTGATTTATGAGAGGCCAGATAATTTAGTTAGGATATATATGGTTTTTAGCGGCACTAATTATGTTGGGTTTTCTGTAAATGGGTTCGGAATTAGCGTAGATCAACCAAAATTGAAGGAATCACACGGAATTGATTTAGAAAAATTTGTTCAAAAGCACCCTGAATTGGGAAGTACTGAAATGTTTTCGCTGAATTATTATATTGGACCCATAGAAGAGAAAATTATTAGCTGCCTAGAATTTATTGTGAAGGTTTTGAGTCATCCCGAATTATTGCGTGTTTATGAAGGGGATTATTATACTAATGAATACTATAAACCTTGGTATGAGGGAAACAATCTCGATTAAAATCTCAATTCCTTTCCCGCGTAGTCTCCCAGCGGGGAGTATGCGATTTAGAGGAGCGGTACTTATTGAGATATGAATCTGGTATAAACTGCATGTATTCATCAGATACAATATGGTATGTTTGTATAAATAGCTTACTATATTCACATGCAACCATATAAAGCGGGTTTTGGATCAATACCAGGGAATTGTATGCATAGTTCAGCGGCATATTATTTTACAGGTAAACAGGGTATCTACCCGGTTGTTATTTATTCCTTTCCCGCATAGTCTTCCGACGAAGGAGGCGACTATGCGGCT
Organism: Sediminibacterium sp.; assembly: GCA_044337245.1. GTDB lineage: Bacteria > Bacteroidota > Bacteroidia > Chitinophagales > Chitinophagaceae > Sediminibacterium. Next base: position 2,137 of record JBIINW010000019.1, read on the forward strand.
CGGAGGTGGAATGTTTGTTGTAAACTGTTAGTTCCTTACGCGCAATGTCATTCTTTCAATTGAGTGAATCGGGAGAGTATGCTAAAAACAGAATTATTTAAAAACGATGTTGATTTAAACTCCGAAGCGCAAAGACTCCTTCCGCCAAGGCGGATCGGAAGACTTTTCGAGGAAGAGAAAAAAACAGCAGCATATTGGTAAAGGGTCTGTAGGTCAGTAGTTTATTTTATTCAATTACCAGTGTATTAAAAAAGTCTTCAGCTTCTATAAGTTTGCTTAATTTAGATCGGGATAAAACACTGATTTGATAGAAATTAGAACCCGAGAAAAAGTTGATGGAATAGAGATTGTTCCCTTTTAGTTCTTCAGAATTAGTTTTACTGACATCAAGTTCAAGTTTCAAGCATTTTTTTCCTTTGAATTGAACAAATTCTTCTTTTTTCACACTAGCGCTGCCCATTTGTTGTATCATGCCACTTTTCATTTGATTCCAGATACCATCTCCCATATTTTTAATTGTTTCTGCCTGCAGTCCCATGAGAGACAGATCCATTGACATGGCGGCATAGAGGATGATGGAGTCTTTGGAATACTCGAATACTTTGATTCCACCTTCATTGCTAGTTATGCGTGCACTGCCTGGGAAGGTTATTGTAACTTTTTCTCCCAGTACGGTGACGGAAGGTTGGGCAATGAGAAGGGCTGAAAACAGCAGGGAGGTTATGGAGAGCAGGTATTTTTTCATTGAATGATTTTCACTCAATTTAGCAATCTAGTTCGATTTGGCGATAGGGTAGGAACAAAAAATTATTATTTCCATTGGTTCGGTAGCTCAGCAGGATAGAGCTATCCGCCTATGGCGGAAGGTCATTGGTTCGAATCCAATCCGAATCACGTGTTTCCGCCGGAGGCGGATCGGTAGACTTTTCGAGGAAGGAATTTCGGCGGCTTTTTTTGTGGATACGGCCGTAAAAAGGGATATTTGGGCGCTTAGAAGTAGAAATAATTGGAAAATAAACAGAATATCCCTACCTTTGCCGCCCCAAAAGTTCTTTTACGAGAATGATTGAATTTGGGAGTCTCGCCTAAGGCGCGACGCTATCACCAATTAAATCTAAAAAAATGGCCAAAGAAATCTCTGGCTTCGTGAAGTTGCAAGTGAAAGGCGGACAAGCCAATCCTGCTCCTCCCGTAGGCCCGGCACTCGGTTCAAAGGGTGTCAACATTATGGAGTTCTGCAAGCAATTCAATGCCAGAACGCAGGATAAAATGGGAAAAGTAGTTCCCGTGCTTATCACTGTTTACACCGACAAGTCTTTCGACTTTGTAATCAAAACAGCCCCAGCCGCTGTTCAGTTAATGGAAGCAGCCAAAATTCAGTCCGGCTCCAAAGAAAGTAACCGCCAGAAAGTGGGCAAGGTTACCTGGGATCAGATTGAGGCTATTGCCAACGACAAGATGTCTGATTTAAATGCATTTACTGTAAACAGCGCCATGAGCATGGTGGCCGGTACTGCCCGCAGTATGGGAATTACAGTTGATGGAAAAGCCCCTTGGGAAAATTAATTATTATTCACCAATTGCATAAGCAATTACAACTAGTAGAAAATGGCACTTACTAAAAAAAGAAAAGTAGCAGTTACTAAGGTGGATAAAAATAAAATGTATTCCCTCAAGGATGCTTCCGCTTTAGTTAAAGAAATCAATTGTACGAAGTTCGACAGTTCTGTAGACCTTCATATCCGTTTGGGCGTTGATCCCAAAAAAGCCGACCAGCAGGTTCGGGGTACTGTATCCCTGCCACATGGTACCGGTAAAACCAAAAAAGTACTCGTTCTTTGCACCCCCGATAAAGAAGCAGCAGCCAAAGAAGCCGGTGCAGACTTTGTAGGGTTGGATGAGTTTATCACCAAAATTGAAGGTGGCTGGGTGGAAGTTGATGTAATTATCGCTACCCCATCTGTGATGCCTAAAATTGGTAAACTGGGTAAAGTACTCGGTCCTCGTAACTTAATGCCTAACCCAAAAACCGGAACGGTTACCAACGATGTAGCTGCTGCCGTAAATGAGGTGAAGGGTGGTAAAATTGCCTTTAAGGTTGATAAATCCGGAATTGTACACGCTTCTATCGGTAGAGTTTCTTTCTCTTCAGATAAGATTGCCGAAAACAGTGCCGAACTAATCAATGCAATTAACAAATTGAAGCCTTCTGCCGCCAAAGGTATTTACCTGAAAGGCGTAAGCATGGCAAGCACGATGAGTCCGGGTATTGCCTTAGACACAAAATCATTAATCAACTAATCCCCGTGATCTGTGCGCCGCTGGCGCTTGGAAATGACCTGGGTACTAAAAAAAATTAGTTATGACAAAGAATGAAAAAAATGAAGTGATTGCCGTACTGAAAGAAAAATTCTCTCAGTACAATAACTTCTATATTACTGATACTGAATCCCTTTCGGTTGCTCAGGTGAGTAATCTTCGCAGAATTTGCTTCAATAAGCAAGTAGAAATGAAGGTGGCTAAAAATACCCTGATTCGCAAGGCCCTCGAATCACTGGATGCTGAAAAGTATGCTGGCGTGTTCGATTCTCTGCACCAGGTTACCGCCCTCATGTTCTCCGATAATCCGAAAGAACCCGCTGTGATTCTCAGCGCTTTTCGTAAATCAGCCAATACCGATCGCCCCCAATTAAAGGCAGCCTTCATTAATGGAGATGTATTTACTGGCGACGAGTCACTGGCAGCACTTACGAAGATTAAGACGAAGAACGAGTTAATTGGAGAAGTACTCGGATTGTTGCAATCACCTGCCAAACGCGTATTGGCAGCCCTATTGCACCACCACGAAAAACAAGCCGATGCCACACCAGCAGAAGCCTAATAACAACGGAATTTTTTATTCAAATAAACGCCCAACGGCAAATTTTTTTAAACCCTCCGTCGGATCACTCAGGTGATATGAAGACGGAAAAAATTTACAAACTATGGCAGACGTAAAAGCATTAGCCGAACAATTAGTAGGCTTAACAGTTAAAGAAGTTCAAGAATTAGCAGATGTACTGAAAGCAGATTACGGTATCGAACCCGCTGCTGCTGCAGTAGTAATGGCCAGCGGAGACGGTGGCGGAGCAGCTGCTGTTGAAGAAAAAACAGCCTTTGATGTAATCCTCGTTAGCGGAGGTGCCAGCAAATTGACTGTGGTGAAAATCGTTAAAGAATTAACCGGTTTAGGACTGAAAGAAGCCAAAGACCTGGTAGACGGTGCACCTAAGCCAGTTAAAGAAGGCGTTTCTAAATCAGAAGCCGACGAAGTGGCTGGTAAGCTGAAAGAAGCCGGTGCTGAAGTGGAAATCAAGTAATTATTTCTCTTTGAATTTTATAAGCCGACCTCATATGAGGTCGGCTTTTTTAGTTTAATCGCATTATCCTAATCCAAGATTTATGCCGCTCATCCAAATATTTATTGGATTCCCCAAAGGGTTATTTATTTTTAAGAAAAAAAAGCATGAAACAATATTCCCTTTTACTCATTCTTTGCGTAACGGTGTGGCTTAGCTCCTGTAAAAATACAGCTCAACCCGAAGCAGCTGCTTTTGATGTAGCAGGAATGGATACTACGAATCAGCCGGGTGATAATTTTTTTAAATATGCAAACGGAAAATGGCTGGCAACCACTAAAATTCCAGATGATCAGTCGGGCTGGGGTAGTTTTTATAGTTTGTATGATAACAACTTAAAAAAACTGCGCATTATTTTAGATGGGTTAGCTGCGAACACTAATCATCCAAAAGGAAGTGCCGCACAAAAAGTGGGTGATTATTATGCCAGTGGTATGGATACAGCCACCATTGAAAAAAGAGGAAGTGACCCATTGAAAAACACACTGGCTAAAATTGCAGCCGTTACAACTTATCAGCAACTGGTTCAATTGATGGGAGATGAAATGAAGTTGGCCAACGATTTTTCACCAATTGGGTATTATGTTTCAGCTGATGAAAAGAACAGCAGTAAAAATATTCTGGTATTAGTACAGGCAGGATTAAGTCTGCCCGAGAAAAGCTACTATACCAAAACAGATTCTATTTCTGTAAGTATTCGCAACGCGTTTGTAAAAAATATTGAAACCTATTTTACTTTAACAGGAACAGATGCTGCACTGGCACAAAAGCAGGCAGCACAGGTTTTGGCTTTGGAAACTAAAATAGCCGCTTCGCACCTTACACCGGTTGAGTTGCGCGACCCTATTAAGAACTACCATAAGCTCTCGGTTGCCGAATTGCAGCAACAAGCGCCACAGTTAAACTGGCCCGAGTTATTTTCTAAAATGGGTATTCAAACCGATAGTGTAAATGTGTCGCAACCTGCCTATTATGCTGCACTTGGCAAACTGCTCGCCTCAGAGCCGATAGAAGTTTGGAAGCAAAAAGCTGCGTACGATTATATTGCTAGCAATGCCCGAAACCTAAGTAAGCAATTTAGAGATACCCGGTTCGATTTTAGAAAGGTTTTCTCTGGTTTAACCGAACAGCCACCCCGTTGGAAAACAATGGTACAAAGTTCGGATGAAGGCTTGAAGGATTTATTGGGTCAGTTGTATGTTGAGAAATATTTTCCGCCAGCAGCTAAAAAAAGAATGGATGAACTGGTGAATAATTTACAAATCGCTTTTCAAAAAAGAATTGCGGCCTTAGACTGGATGTCGGATACCACCAAGGCACAGGCACAGATTAAGTTAAGTGCCTTTATCAAAAAGATTGGTTATCCCGATACTTGGAAAAGCTATGAGGATGTAACCATTAACCGGGATACGTATTTTGAAAATATTCAAAGCATTCAGCAGCACGATTTGGCAGAGAATATCAAGAAGATTGGTAAGCCGGTAGATAAAACAGAGTGGGGGATGACGGCGCCAACCGTGAATGCCTATTATAATCCGGTATTCAATGAAATCGTATTTCCTGCGGGCATACTTCAGTCGCCCTTCTTTAATGCCGATGCGGATGATGCTATCAATTATGGCGCAATCGGATTGGTAATTGGCCACGAAATGACGCATGGATTTGATGATCAGGGACGCCAGTATGATGCCAGCGGGAACCTGAAAGATTGGTGGCAGGCTTCGGACGGAGCGAAGTTTACCCAAAAAGCCAATGGCGTAGTTGAGCAATATAATGGCTTTAAAGTACTGGATAGTTTATCGGTGAACGGACAACTTACCTTGGGTGAGAATCTGGCGGATATAGGTGGATTGGCGATTGCCTGGGATGCTTTTCAATTAACTACACAGGCTAAGAGCACAGAAAAAATAGATGGTTTTACACCCCAACAGCGGTTTTTTCTGGGTTTTGCGCAGGCTTGGCGTATAAAAAACCGTCCGGAAAATGTGCGTACCGGTATTTCGGTTGATCCCCATTCACCCGAAGAATTCCGGGTTTTGGGTCCGCTGAGCAATTTTGACCCCTTTTATACCCATTTTGGGGTAACGGAAAAGCATAAAATGTACCGGAAACCCGAAAATCGGGCCCGTATTTGGTAAAATATGGGGGATCTGCGTGCTTTACGAGGGAGTAGGGGGAGTAAAACCCCTTGATAATCAATATAGATTAGTTTACTACCAGTAGTTTCCGCCGGAAGCGGGGCTACTGGTATTTTTCTGACAGGAAGTCGGTTGCCGGAGCCTTCGGATTTTTTTGGCAGATTTTTTCCACAAAAACGGAGTTTGGTCTAAAATTTGTTTTTCGGGTTGCCGCTGATTGCTTACCTTTGCCATCCTTTATTTTGGGCTAACTAGCTATCGGACATGGCAACCCTGCGTTGTAGTAACACAAGTGTTTGATTAACAGTACTATTAGAAGGTCATTCTTCTTCCCAAAATTTTACTTACGAAAACCGCTTTTACGCATATATGTCTACTACTACATTGCACAACAGGGTCGGCTTCGGAAAAACAAAACATTTAGCAGAAGCGCCGGACCTGCTCGACATCCAGTTAGAATCTTTCAGAGAATTTTTTCAGTTAGAAACCACGCCCGACAAACGGAATGTGGAAGGATTGTTTCGTGTGTTTAAGGAAAATTTTCCTATCACGGATACCCGTAACATTTTCATGCTGGAGTTTCTGGATTATTTTATTGATCCGCCCCGTTACACGATTGATGAGTGTATGGAAAGAGGGCTTACCTATGCCGTGCCTTTGAAAGCCAAGTTGCGCCTCAGCTGTAATGATGAGGAGCATGTGGATTTTCAAACCATTGTGCAGGATGTGTTTTTAGGGAATATTCCTTACATGACGCCGCGTGGTACTTTTGTAATTAATGGTGCCGAGCGTGTGGTTGTTTCTCAGTTACATCGTTCTCCTGGGGTATTTTTTGGTCAGAGCACCCACCCCAACGGAACCAAGATATATTCTGCCCGGGTAATTCCTTTCAAGGGAGCCTGGATGGAGTTTGCCACCGACATCAACAATGTGATGTATGCGTACATCGACCGTAAAAAGAAATTTCCGGTTACTACTTTGTTGCGTGCCATTGGATTTGAAACCGATAAAGACATTCTGGAATTATTCGGAATGGCTACTGAGGTGAAAGCCGACAAAAAATCACTGGCTGCCCAAATCGGCAAAAAACTGGCTGCCCGCGTTCTTAGAACCTGGGTAGAAGATTTTGTGGATGAAGATACTGGTGAGGTAGTAAGTATCGAGCGAAATGATATTGTGATGGAAAGAGATACGGTGTTGGATGAAGAAGCCGTGGCTACCATCATCGAAATGGAAGTAAAAAGTGTATTCGTTCAGAAGGAAGATGTGGGCGGAGATTATGCCATCATCTACAATACCCTGAATAAAGATACTTCGAACAGTGAACTGGAAGCTGTGCAGCATATTTACCGCCAGTTAAGAGGTGCCGATGCGCCCGATAACGAAACGGCCCGTGGTATCATTGACAAATTATTCTTCAGTGATAAGCGGTACGATTTAGGAGAAGTGGGTCGTTACAAAATCAATCGTAAGCTCGGACTGGAATATCCTTTACAGAAAAAAGTATTAACCAAACAGGATATCATTGAAATTATCAAGTACCTGGTTCGGTTAACCAATGCAAAAGCTGAAATCGACGATATCGATCACCTGAGCAATCGCCGGGTACGTACCGTGGGTGAGCAATTGTATGCTCAGTTTGGAGTGGGATTGGCCCGTATGGCCCGTACCATCCGTGAGCGAATGAATGTGCGCGATAATGAAGTGTTTACGCCCGTTGATTTGATCAATGCCCGTACATTATCTTCTGTTATCAACTCATTCTTCGGAACCTCACAACTTTCGCAGTTCCTCGATCAAACCAATCCATTGAGTGAGATTACCCATAAGCGCAGAATTTCTGCACTGGGGCCAGGAGGTTTGAGCAGAGAGCGTGCCGGATTTGAAGTAAGAGACGTACATTATTCTCACTACGGAAGACTCTGTACCATCGAAACACCGGAAGGACCCAACATCGGATTGATTTCTACCCTTTGTGTGCATGCTGCTATTAATGATATGGGCTTTATTGAAACCCCTTATCGTAAGGTAGTGAGTGGAAAAGTAAACATGAAAGAACTTACTTTTCTGAGTGCCGAAGAAGAAGATTCCGCAAAAATTGCCCAAAGTAATTCACCCCTTACAGAAAAAGGTGAGTTTGCAGAAGATAAAGTAGTTTCCCGCCAAACGGGCGACTTTCCTATACTAGATAAAGAAGAAGTGGAATATATGGACGTAGCTCCCAACCAGATTGTTGGTTTGAGTGCTTCCCTGATTCCGTTCCTTGAGCACGATGATGCCAACCGTGCCCTGATGGGATCGAACATGCAACGCCAGGCTGTTCCCCTTTTACGTCCCGAAGCACCTATTGTAGGTACCGGATTAGAAGGAAAAGCTGCACGCGATGCACGTATTCAAATGCATTCGGAAGGAAATGGCGTAGTAGAATTTGTGGATGCCAATGAAATTCATGTTCGCTACGATAGAAATGATTTGGACAGACTGGTTAGCTTTAATGATGATTTGCAGATTTATAAATTGACCAAATTCATCAAAACCAACCAAGCTACTTGTATCAATCTGCGCCCAGCTGTTAGAAAGGGTCAGAAAGTGAAGAAGGGTGATTTCTTAACAGAAGGATATGCAACCAAAGAGGGTGAACTTGCACTCGGACGCAATCTGCAAGTGGCATTCATGCCATGGAAGGGTTACAACTTCGAGGATGCCATTGTAATCAGTGAGAAAGTAGTGCGGGAAGATTTGTTTACCTCTGTGCATATTGAAGAATATGAACTGGAAGTGCGTGATACGAAATTGGGTGAAGAGGAATTAACACCAGATATTCCCAATGTATCTGAGGAGGCTACCAAAGATTTGGATGAGCATGGAATTATCCGCATAGGTGCTACTATTAAAGAAGGCGATATCCTGATTGGTAAAATCACCCCTAAAGGAGAATCTGATCCTACTCCGGAAGAGAAACTATTACGCGCCATCTTCGGAGACAAAGCTGGTGATGCCAAAGATGCTTCTCTAAAGGCACCGAACGGAACAGAGGGTGTAGTTATTGATAAAAAATTATTCCAGCGCGCCAAGAAAGATAAGAACGGAAAAATCCGCGAAAAAGCTTTGTTGGAAAAAGTAGAGAAAGTACATGCGCAAAATGGGGAAAGTTTACAGGAATTGTTGCTGGATAAATTGCAAACCCTGTTGAAGGATAAAACTTCTACCGGCGTAGGTAACAACTTCGGCGAAATGCTGATAGGTAAAGGTGCTAAGTTCAATCAAAAGAACTTGAGTACGATTGACTATCAGAATGTAAACCCACTGGGCTGGACGGGTGATGCTAAAACCGACGATCAGATTAATACCCTTTTACACAATTACAGTATCAAGTTTAACGAAGAGCTGGGAAGATACAAGCGGGAAAAATTCAACATCTCTATTGGTGATGAGTTACCTGCAGGAGTATTGAAATTGGCTAAAGTTTACTTAGCTGTTAAGCGTAAGTTGAAAGTGGGAGATAAGATGGCCGGTCGCCACGGAAACAAAGGTATTGTTGCCAAAATTGTACGGGCCGAAGATATGCCGTTTATGGAAGATGGTACACCGGTTGATATTGTACTGAATCCATTAGGAGTACCTTCTCGTATGAATCTGGGACAGATCTATGAAACGATTCTAGGCTGGACGGGCAAGCGTTTGGGACTGAAGTTTGCCACCCCAATTTTCGACGGAGCTTCTACTGATCAGATTGAACAATATTGTGTTGAGGCCGGTATTCCCCGGAATGGACATACTTATCTGTATGATGGTGAAACTGGAGAGCGTTTCCATCAGAAAGCCACTGTGGGCGTAATTTATATGATTAAGCTGCACCACATGGTTGATGATAAGATGCACGCCCGTTCAATCGGACCATATAGTTTGATTACACAACAGCCGCTGGGTGGTAAGGCTCAGTTTGGAGGTCAGCGTTTTGGAGAGATGGAAGTATGGGCACTGGAAGCATATGGTGCTGCCAACATCCTACAGGAATTGCTTACCCTCAAATCGGATGATATCATCGGTAGAGCGAAAACCTATGAGGCTATTGTTAAAGGAGATAATATCCCAAGAGCCGGTGTTCCAGAGTCATTCAATGTATTAGTACATGAATTGCGTGGACTAGGACTGGATCTTAAATTTGAATAAATCAGCGATTGGCCATGCAGATATATAGTATCTGTATGGCCATACTGTTTGCGCAATTGTTTTGCTAAAACAGAAAAGCTTTTTTACAACCGAAACAAAAAACGGTACACAAACTTAACTTACAAATTTTCATCAGAGATATGGCATTCAAAAGAGACAATAAACCCAGACCATCTTTTTCGCAAATCACCATCAGTTTGGCTTCGCCGGATAATATTCTGGAAAGAAGTTTTGGTGAAGTGTTGAAGCCCGAAACCATCAACTACCGTACTTACAAACCTGAGCGGGATGGATTGTTTTGTGAAAGAATTTTCGGACCGGTGAAGGATTACGAGTGCGCCTGTGGTAAATATAAGCGTATCCGTTATAAGGGTATCGTTTGCGACCGTTGTGGAGTTGAAGTAACAGAGAAGAAAGTTCGTCGCGAAAGAATGGGGCACATTAAACTGGTAGTACCTGTTGTACATATCTGGTATTTTAAGAGCTTACCGAATAAAATCGGCTACCTGTTGGGAATGAGTTCTAAAAAGCTTGAGACCATCATTTACTACGAACGTTTTGTAGTAATTCAGGGTGGTATCAAGGATACCCTGAAAATGGGTGATTTGCTTACAGAAGAAGAGTACCTGGATTTACTGGATACTTTACCGAAAGACAATCAATACCTGCCCGATGAAGATCCTAATAAGTTTATTGCCAAGATGGGTGCAGAAGCCGTGCATGCTTTATTAGAGCGCATCGACCTGGATGGACTGAGCTTCTCGCTCCGTAACTCCGCTGCTACCGAAACCTCTCAGCAAAGAAAGGCGGATGCCTTAAAGCGACTGAGTGTAGTGGAATCTTTCCGCGAAGCCAGTCACCACATTACCAACCGCCCCGAGTGGATGGTGATGCAATATATTCCCGTTATTCCACCAGAATTAAGACCCTTGGTGCCATTGGATGGCGGACGTTTTGCCAGCTCCGATTTAAATGATTTGTACCGCCGGGTTATTATCCGTAACAACCGTTTAAAGCGTTTGTTAGAGATTAAAGCCCCTGAAGTAATTCTTCGGAACGAAAAAAGAATGTTGCAGGAAGCCATTGACTCCCTGTTCGACAATAGCCGTAAATCAAATGCCGTAAAAGCGGAAGGTGGTCGTGCCCTTAAATCTTTATCTGATGTGCTGAAAGGAAAGCAGGGACGTTTCCGTCAGAACCTCTTAGGAAAGCGGGTAGATTACTCTGGTCGTTCGGTAATTGTGGTAGGACCGGAACTGAAAATACATGAATGTGGATTGCCTAAAGATATGGCGGCTGAATTATTCAAGCCATTTGTTATCAGAAAACTGATTGAGCGCGGTATTGTAAAAACCGTAAAATCAGCTAAAAAACTGGTTGATCGCAAAGAAGCTGTTATCTGGGATATCCTCGAAAATATATTAAAAGGTCACCCGGTATTATTAAACCGGGCCCCAACGCTGCACAGACTGTCAATTCAGGCATTCCAGCCCAAACTGGTTGAAGGAAAAGCCATCCAGTTGCACCCGTTGGTAACCTCGTCATTCAACGCCGACTTTGATGGTGACCAGATGGCCGTGCACGTGCCGTTGAGCAATGCTGCCATTTTGGAAGCCCAGTTGCTGATGTTATCATCTCACAACATCCTTAACCCACAAAATGGTACCCCAATTACCCTGCCTTCACAGGACATGGTACTCGGATTATACTATATCACCAAGGGTAAGAAAACAACCGACACTGAAATTGTAAAAGGTCAGGGTATGGCGTTTTACAATATGGATGAGGTGATTATTGCCTACAACGAAGGAAGAGTTGATTTACATGCCAATATTAAGGTGCGTACCATGGTTCGTGAGAATGGACAGTTGGTTAGAAAGCTGATTGATACCACAGTGGGTCGTGTATTGTTTAACCAGCATGTACCCGTGGAAGTAGGGTATGTAAATGCACTGCTTACCAAAAAAAGTTTACGAGAAATTATTGGAGATATTATTAAAATCACCAACGTTCCTAAAACTGCCAAGTTTTTGGACGACATTAAAACCCTTGGATTCCGCATGGCATTCAAAGGTGGATTATCATTTAGCGTAAACGACTTGATTGTACCTGAAATCAGAAATCAATTATTGGATTCTGCTAAGGTAGAAGTAGATGAGGTTTGGGAAAGCTACAACATGGGTTTAATCACCAATAACGAACGATATAATCAGGTGATTGATATCTGGGGTCGTGTGGACATGAAGATTACGGAAAGTTTGATTCGTGAAATGACGATTGATAAGCAAGGGTTCAACTCCGTATTTATGATGTTGGATTCCGGAGCACGTGGTAGTAAAACACAGGTTAAACAGCTAGTGGGTATTCGTGGATTGATGGCTAAGCCTCGTAAGAGCGGAAGTACCGGTAGTGAGGTAATTGAAAATCCAATTCTCTCTAACTTTAAAGGAGGATTGAACGTATTGGATTACTTCATCTCTACCCACGGTGCCAGAAAAGGTTTGGCGGATACCGCTTTAAAAACAGCGGATGCCGGTTACCTAACGCGTAGGTTGGTGGATGTTTCTCAGGATGTGGTAATTGGAGAAGATGATTGCGGTACGCTGCGTGGTAATGCCACAACGGCACTGAAAGATAATGAAGACATTATTGAACCACTGAGCGATCGTATTGAAGGCAGAACTTCGTTGCACGATGTTTATCATCCGTTAACCGATGAGTTGATTATTCGTGCCGGTGAAGAAATTTCCAACGAAGAAGCTAGGAAAGTAGAAGATGCCGGTATTGAAACCGTTGAAATTCGCTCGGTACTTACCTGCGAATCTAAGCGGGGAGTTTGTGTAAAATGTTATGGTAAAAATCTGGCTACCGGTTATCTCGCACAACGCGGGGATGCAGTAGGTATTATTGCAGCCCAGTCGATTGGTGAGCCAGGTACTCAGCTTACCTTACGTACTTTCCACGTGGGTGGTGTTGCGGGATCTGCTTCGGTAGAATCTACGCTTCAAGCGAAATTCGACGGAACCATTCAGTTCGACGGATTAAGAACGGTGGATGCTTTAAATAACGAAGGCAAGAAAATTAAGATTGTAATTGGCCGTACAGGGGAAGTTAGAATAACCGATGTGAAAAACGATCGATTGCTGATTACCAATAACGTTCCTTACGGTTCTACCCTGAATATAAAAGACGGAGTAGCGGTAAAGAAGGGAGATGTTATTTGTACTTGGGATCCATTCAACAACGTAATTATCTCGGAAATTAACGGAACCATTAAGTTCGAAAATATCATTGATGGTATTACCTATCGTGATGAGTCGGATGAGCAAACTGGTCACCGCGAAAAAGTGGTTATTGAAACCAAAGATAAAACCCGTATTCCTACATTACTTGTGGGAAGTGGAAAAGAGTCTAAGCAATATAACCTGCCTGTAGGATCACACATTGCTATTGAAGAAGGCGATGAGGTAAAAGCCGGACAGGTACTTGTGAAGATTCCAAGAATCTTAGGAAAACTGAGAGATATCACCGGAGGTCTGCCTCGTGTTACTGAATTGTTTGAAGCACGTAATCCGGGTAACCCTGCTATCGTTTGTGAAATTGATGGAGTAGTTGCCTTTGGTGGTGTGAAAAGAGGAAACCGCGAAATCATTGTTGAGTCTAAAGACGGCATGATTAAGAAGTACCTCATTCCACTTACGCGTCAGATTCTGGTACAAGATGGCGACTTTGTAAAGGCAGGTACGCCAATGTCGGATGGACAAATTGCTCCTGCAGACATTCTCACTATCAAAGGACCGTTCGCTGTTCAGGAATATGTGGTAAATGAGATTCAGGAAGTATACCGTTTACAAGGGGTGCGCATCAATGATAAGCACATCGAAGTAATCGTTCGTCAGATGATGAAGAAAGTAGAAATTGTAGATGCCGGCGATACGAAGTTCTTGGAGGAGGATTTGGAAGACCGCTTCGACTTTATTGAAGAGAACGACCGGATTTACGATAAGAAAGTAGTTACTGAGCCTGGCGAAAGTACTAAGATGAAAGCTGGACAAATCGTTACACTCCGCGAATTAAGAGAAGAGAATTCTATTCTTCGCAGAAGTGATAAGAAGCTGGTGGAAATTCGCGATGCTCGTCCTGCTACTGCAACTCCGGTTCTGTTAGGTATTACCAAAGCTTCTCTGGGTGTGCAAAGCTGGATTTCGGCGGCATCGTTCCAGGAAACTACCAAGGTATTAAGCCAAGCAGCTATTCAAGGCAAGGCCGATCTGATGTTGGGTCTGAAGGAGAACGTAATTACCGGACACCTCATCCCAGCAGGAACGGGTCAAAAGCAATTCGATAGCCTGATTGTAGGTAGTAAGGAAGAATACGATGTTCTGACTACTACGCGGGAAGCGATGAGTTTCGACGACGAAGAATAGTGAATATTCGCTGATACGTAAATACAAAAGCAGAAAGTTAACCGCTTTCTGCTTTTTTTATAGGTGCTTTTGGTTGAATTCCTTTCTGATTTTACTGAAATGGCGTATTTTGTGCCCAATTCAGACGAATTTTTTGGGATGAATTCTTATGGAGAAAGTTTGCATAAATTATCGGATGCTAATCTGATAAACGAAATTTGGCTAAATATTTTCAGAAAATAAAACACGAAAAACACACGCATGAAAAATACAAATCAAATTGTACAGGTCCTATTAGGAGTAGCTGTATTGATACTTTTTTACCTCCATTTTTCCGGTAAATCGACGCAATCTTCCATGGAAAGTTCGGTTGCAGTACCCACGGGTAATTTTAAGGTAGCCTATTTTGAAGGGGACAGTCTACAAAATCAGTTTGATTACTACAAAGAAGTGCAGTTTGAGCTCCAAACAAAAGCCAATGAAAATCAGCGCCAGATTGGCCAAATGCGGACCATTTTAACCAATAAATACCAAGAGCTGCAGAAATTGAGTCAAATGCTTTCACAAGCTGAAATGGCCGGCAAACAGCAAGAATTTTTGCAGCAGGAAAAGGCTTTTCAGGGAAAGGAAAAAATGTTAGCGGATGAGTTTCAGGAGGAGCAAGTAAGAAAATTGCAAGATGTGAAAAAGAAAATCGAAGACTTTTTGAAGGCCTATAACCAGCAAAAAGGGTATTCTTTGATTTTAAACAACTATCCCGACTTGATTTACTATAAAGACCCTGCCTATGATATTACGTCCGACCTGGTGCAAGGGTTAAATAACATGTACAAGAAGAAGTAACACTTCCATCATATTTTTATTATCTTCAAATCCCGTATAAAAGCGGGATTTGACATATATGGACCAAGCAAATACCCAATTTAAGCCAACCCTGGGGTTGATGGATGCTACCATGATTGTGGCAGGTAGTATGATCGGCTCTGGTATTTTCATTGTTAGTGCCGATATTACCCGCAATGTAGGGAGTGCCGGATGGTTGATAGTCGTGTGGCTGATAACCGGTTTTATGACCCTTACGGCTGCCCTAAGTTATGGGGAGTTGAGTGCCATGTTCCCCAAGGCGGGCGGGCAATATGTTTACCTGAAGGAGTCGTATAATCCGTTGGTTGGCTTTTTATATGGGTGGAGCTTTTTTGCGGTGATTCAAACGGGTACCATTGCGGCAGTGGGAGTTGCTTTTTGTAAGTTCGCAGCCTACTTTTTTCCGATACTCGAACTGGCACCTGAAAATGTGCTGGTAACATTGGCTGGCATAAAAATTCATGTGGCGCAGTTGGTTACCATTGTGATGATTGTGCTGCTTACTTATATTAACTCCCGGGGTATACAGGGCGGGAAATTGATACAAACAACATTTACGGTTACCAAGTTACTTTCCTTATTCGGACTGATTGTGGTAGGATTTTTTATGTTGAAACCCGAAGTATGGCAGGCGAACTGGCAGCATGCCTGGGAAATGAAGAGCTTAACAGCACCCGCTAATACAAGCCCCGGTTGGCAGGCAATTATTATGCCTTTACTGGGTGCGGCTGCTGTGGGGGCTATTGCTTCCTCAATGGTAGGTTCTATTTTCAGTAGTGATGCCTGGAACAATGTAACTTTTATAGCGGGGGAAATTAAAAATCCGCAACGCAATATTGGCCTGAGTTTATTCTTGGGTACTTCCATTGTTACCCTGATTTATGTGAGTGCCAATTTTATGTATTTAGGAGTATTGCCTTTACAGGATATTGCTTTTGCAAAAGCAGACCGGGTGGCAGTATCAGCAGCGAATGTGATATTTGGTCAGGCAGGCACTTATGTAATTGCCATTATGATTATGATTTCTACTTTTGGCTGTAACAATGGATTGATATTGGCTGGTGCGCGGGTATATCATACGATGGCAGGGGATGGTCTGTTTTTTAAAAAGGCCGGCACCCTGAATAAAAATCAGGTACCTGCTTGGGCATTATGGGCACAATGTATAGTTGCTTCCCTGTTATGTTTGAGTGGCAGATATGGCGACTTGCTTGATATGGTTTCTTTTGTGGTGGTTATATTTTATGTATTAACTATCATTGGAATTTTTATTCTACGAAAGCAGCGCCCGGATGCGGAACGTCCTTACCGCGCGGTTGGCTATCCTTTTTTGCCTGCGTTGTATGTTTGCATGGGAATTGGATTTTGTATATTGTTGTTAATCTATAAGAGCGACTATACCTGGCCGGGATTGCTGATTACATTGTTGGGAGTACCTTTATATTATATAGCCGTTCGGCAGTTTAAAAAAAATGATACATGAGTTTTGAGCACCTATTCGAAGAGATATCCCGCCTGCGGGTGCTGGTGATTGGGGATGTGATGTTAGACACCTACTGTTGGGGGGTGGTAGAACGGATTTCTCCCGAGGCTCCGGTTCCGGTGGTTGCAGTAAGAAAATCGGAAAACCGTATCGGGGGAGCTGGTAATGTGGCTATTAATACTGCCTCACTTGGTGCCGCTACTACTATCATCAGTGTGGTTGGAAAAGACAGTTCCGGTGAAATCTTACAAAATTTGTTGGCTGCTGTTCCGGTAGATATTTCATTTATGGTTGAAACGCCCAATCGGGTAACTACCACTAAAACCCGGGTGATGGCCCGCAATCAGCAAATGATTCGGTTAGATGCTGAAGTGGCGGATGATATATCTACCGAATTGGAGGAAGCAGTATGGAAAAAGATATTAGATTATTTTGAAAAGGGATTGCCGCAGGTATGTATTTTAGAGGATTACAACAAAGGCGTATTAACGGCCAGCTTGATAACCCGCATTATCGAATTGTGTAATTCTAAAGGCGTAATCACCACGGTGGATCCAAAAAAGAAAAACTTTTTTGCCTATCAGGGTATTACCCTTTTTAAGCCCAATTTAAAAGAGGTGAAGGAAGGACTGCAATTAAGTAATTCTTCCCTGGAGTTAGCTGATTTAAATTCAATTCATGCAAGTTTGCTCAACCAGCTGCATCATCAAATTTCATTCATTACTTTAAGTGAGCATGGAGTTTATTACCATGATGGAACCAGTTCGGCGCTTATCCCCACTCATATCAGAAACATTGCCGATGTAAGTGGTGCCGGAGATACGGTAATAGCAGTTGCCTCCCTGGTATATGCGGTAACCCATACCATGCACCTCGCTGCAGAAATGGCGAATATTGCAGGGGGACTGGTTTGCGAAGAAGTTGGCACAGCCCCCATCCGCAAGCAAGTATTGCTGCAGGAATCTATCCGTTTATTATCAGATTATTAATGGCCGCTGAGTTGATAATTTTAAAGGAATTACATTTTCTGTTAAACCTTCTCTAAGGATGTGCCGGTAATCTTAATATTTTTCTGGCTATCATTCGGCTAATTTTGTTGATTCAAACCATTAGCAGATATGTACACACTTGTAATTCATGGCGGTGCAGGCACCATTCTAAAGGAAGACATGACTCCCAATTTGGAGAAAGCTTATATGGATGGATTGAATCAAGCTTTAGATGCTGGTTTTGCCGTTTTAGAAGAGGGCGGAACTGCAGTGAATGCGGTGAAAGCTTCTCTGGTATTGTTGGAAGACCATGTATTGTTTAATGCTGGGCGAGGGGCTGTATTCACCAAAAAAGGGGTACAGGAAATGGACGCTGCTATCATGGATGGTAAAAGCCTGGAAGCGGGAGCGGTGGCAGGTGTGCGCAATGTGCGAAATCCTATAGAACTGGCAACCGAAGTAATGCGCAATAGCAATCATGTTTTTTTAAGTGGAAAGGGGGCCAATGATTTTGCCATTAAGCAGGGGGTAAAGCTAGAGCCGGATGAATATTTTTTCTCTCAGTTTCGTTACGATCAATGGAAAGCTATTAGAGATTCGGATACCTATTCCCTCGATCATACCCATCATCACTTAGAAGAATTGATGCGGGATAAGAAGTTTGGAACCGTAGGGGCAGTTGCCTGTGATCAGCATGGCCATCTTGCGGCAGCAACTTCAACGGGTGGAATGACCAATAAAAAATATGGACGAATTGGGGATAGTCCGTTAATTGGGGCGGGCACTTATGCCAATGATGCAACCTGCGCCATTAGCTGCACGGGGCATGGAGAAATGTTTATTCGGGCAGTAGCTTCTTACGATGTAAGCTGTTTGATGGAATATAGTCAGCTCAGTTTACAGGAGGCCATGGATCGGGTTGTAAACAATAAATTGAAGCAGCTGAATGGGGAAGGTGGGATGATTGGGGTGGATGGAAAGGGCAATCATGCCATGATTTTTAATAGTGCGGGTATGTACCGGGCAGTAAAAAACAGCGATAATTTTTCTCAAGTACTTATTTATCAATAAATAAATTATCTATTTATTTGCCATAGATTATTTTCTATAGGGTATAGCTGATTGGCTAATATCGTTTAGGTTTTCGTCTATATATTATGATTTTATTTAAATAAATCTCTGCAATTTTTCCCCTAACTTGTTTAGAAAATTGAAAGAACGATGAAGAAAACAGCCATTATAGTGGCAGGCGGTACCGGAACAAGAATGGGTACGCAATTACCTAAGCAATTTCTTTTATTAGCCGGAAAACCGGTGTTATGGTATACAGTGCAGCGTTTTTTGGAAAGTTTTAGTGATTTAGAAATTGTGTTGGTTTTACCTGAAGCCCATTGGGAATTGGGAAATCAATTATTAGAAGCGTATTTTCCGGGTAAAGCCATACGAATGGTGGTGGGGGGAAGTACCCGCTTTGAAAGTGTACGAAATGGACTGCAAACAGTTGAACCCGGTGGTATAGTATTTGTGCATGATGGTGTAAGGTGTTTGTTGAGCGCGCTATTGATACAACGTTGTTATCAACACGCTCTCGAGTTTGGTTCGGCAATTCCGGCGGTGGTAGCAACGGATAGTATACGAGTGGTTTCGGGATCGGAAAATCAGGTGGCCGACAGGAATCAGATTCGACTGATACAAACACCGCAAACTTTTCGTAGCGACTTGCTGCTAGAAGCATTTGGCAAAGCAACGCATAACCAATATACCGATGAAGCAACGGTTGTAGAAGCGATGGGCATGCCTGTTTATTTAGTGGATGGAGAATATGAGAATATTAAAATTACCCGCCCCACCGATTTGCTATTGGCAGCAGCTATTATTCAGCAATCATCATCGCTTGATCCATCGTAGTGGAATGGGAAGGTGATTGTGATGGAGTTGAAAATAAGTTTCTTTTTGCGCACCCCAGTTTTGATAAAAAGCTTGAACGCCTTTAAGCGTAGACCCCTCCATATCAAACCACAACGGTTGTTCACTAAATTCTTTCAGCACCTGGTCGATTAAAAAATAATTCGCTCCGGTTTTTCTTCCCCTAGGGGTAGTCAGGTTAAGTAAGTTGTAAATTCTATAATTATCTATAAGCCCAACCCATCCAGCCTGTAAGCCCGTTTGTTCATCTTTTACCCACCGCACGATACATTGATTCGTTTGAGAAAATATTTCGCAAGCATCTTTAAATTGCTGTATTTCTTGCCTGTTGGGTGCATGAGGATACTTCATTTGCTGATAAAATAAATCCCAGACTTCTTCATTCCATGTGGTTTCTATTTGAAATGTTTCTTTTGCTGCCTGCTGAATATTTCTTTTGGCATCTGCAGAAAAATTCTGATAGAGCTCGGTGTATTTATATTTCAAATCAATTTTTTGGTTGGTTCTCTCAATCAGATTAGGAAGTATTGGAAGCAGCTGCGTATTAGAAAAATTAAATTGAAAGTCGCCATACGAAATCCATTTAAATAAAACCTCTATAGCTTTTGCAAGTAAGCTTTCGTTTAGTTCACCAGTAAATCCTTGTTGCTGCATAAAGGCAGGAACATAGGCATATCGGATTCCCCATTTTTTTCTCCAAGGTATAGGTAATACAGTTACATAGTCGCCAATAATTAGTCCATGCCAGTTATCGGCCATGGCATTCAAAAAACGGGTTTGCGAATAGATGAGTCCGTTTTCGTTTTTGTACACACAGGTATCCCATTTTTTACTGTCTATCTGATACGCCGGTAAAAGTTGGATGGATGCCTGCATAATTTATTTGCCTTTGCCTGCTACAATTATTTTAAGGGTATGCATCATAATCTTAAAGTCGAGCAGTAAAGATGCATTTTCAATATACATCAAATCGTATTTCATTCTTTCCAGCATATCATCCACAGTAGACGCATAGCCAAATTGCACCATCCCCCAAGAGGTGAGTCCAGGCTTAACCCTTTGTAAATATTTATAGTAGGGGGATAATTGGTGCAGCTGATCTGCGAATATTTTTCTTTCTGGTCTTGGTCCCACAAAGCTCATTTCTCCTTTCAGAATATTCCATAGTTGGGGAAATTCATCCAGCCTCCATTTGCGCATAATTTTTCCCCAGTTAGTAATCCGGGGATCATGGTCGAAGGAAAGGGAAGGGCCGTTGATTTCCGCTTCCTGCACCATACTCCTGAATTTATAAATGGTAAAAGGTTTTCCTTTGTATCCCACTCGTTCTTGCTTGTATACTACTCGTCCGGGAGAGGACAAGGCTGTTCGGAATGCGATAAACAGCATCACTGGACTAAACAGTACTAGTCCAATGGAGGAAAGCAACAAGTCTATCATCCGTTTAACATGAATTTCTGTTGCAGTAAGTGGATTGCTTTGTACATCAATAAGGGGAGCCCCTAGTACATTATTTGTTTTTACTGCTCCGGTGATAATGTCTAGTAATTGCGGAACCAATTTGATGTCTACTTCTTTATTTGCAATGCGGGCAACCAGGGACTCAATAAAATTTACGTCTCTTTTTTCAGGAGCCAATATGATTTTTTCAATCTGATATTGATCAATAATAGATTCAATGTCGGCAATGTTTCCTAACAGGGGTAAATTGCTAGGCATGCTTGTTTCTGAAAACTCGGGCGAAGAGAGGTAACCGATACTTTTATAACCGAGATACCCATAATGTTTTTGTAAATCATCAGCCAGTTTTTGAGCGATGGTGCCTTGGCCTACAATCAGGGTTTTGAAATAAATATCTCCCTTTGTTAGGGATTTTTTTACTAACCAAAGAACGATATTTCTGCCAAGTAAAATAAAAGCAACATGCAGTAATCCAAAACTGAGCGAAGTGGAAATGCCAGCAACCCATTGCGGATGTATCAGTATCACCAGTATACATCCTGCGAACGTGTTGGTAAAAGTGATAATCCATTCATTCAAGCGGGATCTTTCTGCCAATGGCTGGTAATAGGCACCAGTAAAGCCAAACCAAAGTATCCAGGCAAACGCATATATGAAGGGAAATAGAAAATCTTCGTTTGTAATTTTTGCAAAGTGCCTACTAGTAACGATGCAGTACATACATATCACTACACTGATATAATCGCTGATAATATAGGCGTAGCTATTTTTTTTTGCATTCATTCCCTTACGTCAAAATGGAGGTATTGTTGATTTTGTCGAGTATGCGGTGACCAACCTCCATGGCCAAGAATCCATCTATTTCACTAACAATGGTGGGTTGCTGATGATTGATGGCGTATACAAATGCTTCCAGCTCTGTTTTCATGGCATTGGTTGCTTCAATGGAAGGGGTAGCAATTGCAATGGTTTTTTTGCCCTGTTGGGTTTCTATATCAAATGAAAAAACATGTTGGTCGTCGGGTTGTTTTAGTTTTATAATTTCTGTTTTCTTTTCCAGAAAATCAACCCCTATATAGGCATCTTTCTGAAACAGGCGCATTTTGCGCATTTTTTTCATGCTGATGCGACTGCTGGTAAGATTGGCTACACAGCCATTGTTAAACTCAATGCGAACATTGGCAATATCCGGCGTATCTGTAATTACGGCAACCCCACTGGCTGATATATTTTTTACATCGCTTTTTACCAAACTGAGTATGATATCAATATCATGAATCATTAAATCCATGATTACGCTTACTTCGGTTCCTCTGGGATTAAATTGTGCCAGCCGATGAACTTCTATAAACATGGGGTTGAGTGGCAATTTTTTGATGGCCAGATAGGCGGGATTGAATCTTTCAATATGGCCTACCTGCAATTTCACCCCCGCTTCTTTTACAATATTTACAATATCGCGCCCTTCTTTTACGGTAGCTGCCAGTGGCTTTTCAACAAACACATGTTTGCCTTTGCGTACGGCACTCATACAAACACCATAATGTTGATCGGTGGGTGTTACTACATCTACTATGTCGCAGGCGTCTATTAGTTTATCGGCATCTGTAAATCGTTTAATTCCATATTCTTCTACTACCTGTTTGGCTGTTTCTGTATGTGGATCAAAAAATCCTACCAGTTTAACACCTTCTA
>JBIINW010000132.1:0-7340 GCA_044337245.1 Sediminibacterium sp.
CCGCCGGATAATCCTTCCCCTGGCTATGTTGGGTGTAATAGCAGAAACTTACCCCTATTTCAGCGCAGGTTATCCACCATACTATTCCCTGCTGAACACTATTCCCTGGGTTTTACTGATATTTGCGTGCCAATCGCTAACAAGGCATCGTTCGGTAGTTCATTACCTGTGGGTAATAGACGGACTAATTCCGCTGAAAGCAGCCATTGGCATCATCGCACATTTATTAATAAACTAAGTACCATGGCCAAATCAGCTACCGGCAAGAAGAAACAAAAAACCATCCTCACTACCCATTCCATGGCGTTTTTAAAAAACTACATCAATACTCCCTCTCCGGTTGGGTTTGAAAGTGGCGGACAAAAATTATGGATGGAATATATTCGTCCTTATGTAGATTCTTTTATCACCGACCCCTATGGTACCGCGGTGGGCGTTATCAATCCTACAGCACCCTTTAAAGTAGTAATTGAAGCCCATGCCGATGAAATTAGTTGGTTTGTAAACTATATCAATGAGCAAGGCCTTATCTACCTCAAACGCAATGGTGGCGTAGATCATCAGGTTGCCCCGGCTAAACGCGTGTGGATTCATGGAAAGAAAGGTCCGGTTAAAGCCGTATTTGGCTGGCCTGCAATTCATACCCGCTTATCCACGCCCGATCAAAAAGAAACCAATCCGCGGGTAGACAATCTCTGCCTAGACTGTGGTGCCCGCACCAAAAAAGAAGCGGAAGCCTTGGGAATCCATATTGGTGCTGTAGTTACCTATGAAGAAGGATTTGATGAACTGGCTTATGACCATTTGATTGGCCGTGCCTTCGATAATCGCGTGGGTGGATTTATGATTGCCGAAGTTGCCCGCCTGCTGAAAGAAAACAATAAAAAGCTTCCTTATGGTTTATATGTGGTGAATGCCGTGCAGGAAGAAATTGGTTTGCGCGGTGCCGAAATGATTGCCCGTCGCATCAAACCCGATATCGCCATCATTACCGATGTTACCCATGATACCAACACCCCTATGATCAGTAAGATTGTGGAAGGAGATATCATGTGCGGTAAAGGTCCTTCCCTCGCATATGCCCCGGCCATTCACAATAAACTATTGCAACTAGTAGAGAAAGTGGCCGACCAGAAAAATATACCCGTACAATTCCGCACACTCAGCAGAAGTACCGGCACAGATACTGATAGCTTTGCGTATGCGAATGATGGATGTCCGTCTGTATTAATTTCTATTCCCCTGCGTTACATGCATACTACGGTAGAAATGTTGCACAAAAAGGATATTGAAGACACTATCCGACTGATGTATGAAACCCTGCTGGTGATTAATGCGAAAACCAATCTGAGTTATTTCCAATAATGGACATTATCAATTCTGCCGAACCTTCCGCTGCTATTCGCATTGCCCTGTTAGACCTCTATGAGGGGGTTCCCAACGAGGGTATGCGATGTTTACATGCGTTGATGCAGGAATGGAGTGAACAACATGCCATACCCATTGTAGTGGAAGTATTTGAAGTGCGTAAGCAATTGCAGCTGCCCTCATTGGAGTTTGATGTATATATTTCTAGTGGTGGTCCGGGTTCCCCCCTATCGTCTGAAAAAGAACCTTGGGAGCAAAGTTATTTTGAGTGGTTAGATGCCGTAGAGCAATACAACCGGCGTTCAGCAGGACCGGCGAAACATGTATTATTTATCTGTCATAGTTTTCAACTGGCCTGCAGGTATTATGGCATTGGTAATGTTTGCAAAAGAAAATCTACTGCCTTTGGTATTTTTCCGATACACATGCTGGAACATGGATTAGATGAGCCGATTTTTGCTGGATTACGTGATCCTTTTTACAGTGTAGACAGTCGCGATTATCAAGTGATTGAACCAAACTATCCGCGCATCCGTACTTTGGGAGCCACTATTTTGGCTATCGAAAAAAATCGTCCACACGTCCCCTTTGAGCGAGCCATTATGGCCGTGCGTTTTAATCAATGGTTTATAGGTACTCAGTTTCATCCCGAAGCAGATGCCATTGGTATGCAGATGTACTTACAACGGGAAGATAAAAAAGCAACCGTTATTCAAAATCATGGAGAAGCTAAGTGGCAGAGTATGGTGGAACATTTGCAGGATCCTGATAAAATTTTGTGGACCTACCACCATGTGGTGCCAAATTTTTTAAACCTGGCAACAGAAACGTTAATGGAAAAACAGCTTCCTGAGTAATTGAAAATTTATTAGTAAATTACTATTCAAAACTGGCAGCATGATACCGGAAATTCGCAAACAATTCAACGACAAATTTAGCGATGCCGCCTATCGACAATATCTCGAAGATTTGGAGGCCCCCTATCCCGGAGCGCTCGATTTTCGGGTGGCAGAAACGCCCCTATTTATTCCGGCAGTATTTCGTGATCAGATGCTAGAAGCCTGCGAGCATATAATAGATGTGATTACAGCACCAGAATTTAAACAACAAAGTGAAGCAGCCATACCCACCAACTATTCTGTTCCCAACGAAGATGGGCATCCGCAATGTTTGGTATTCGATTTTGGTATCTGCGAAGAATCTCCGGGTTTATTCGAACCCCGATTGATAGAGATGCAGGGATTTCCCAGCTTATTCGGATACCAGCTTTGGCACGAGCAGGTAACCAGAAGACATTTTTCCATTCCGCCCGGCTTTACTTCATACCTGGAGGGATATGATCCCAAATCGTATCGGGAATTTTTACAGGAAATGATTGTGGGTAAACATGCTCCCGAATCGGTGATACTGCTGGAAATATTTCCGCACCGCCAAAAAACTCGTATCGATTTTTACTGTACCGAAGAATATACGGGCATTTCTATTGTTTGCATAACCGAACTGGAAAAAGAAGGGAAACAGTTGTTCTACCAAAAAAATGGAAAAAAAATTCGGGTTACCCGCATCTATAACCGGATCATTTTTGATGAACTGCAACAACAACCCGCCGAAGTGCAGGAAAAAGGGAAACTACTATTCGAAACGCTGGAGGTAGAGTGGGTGCCGCATCCCAATTGGTTTTATCGCATCAGTAAACATACAATGCCCTTTATCCAACACCGATATGTGCCCGAAACAAAATTCTTGTCGCAACTAACCCGTTGGCCGGATGATTTAGAAAACTACGTGCTAAAACCGTTGTTCTCGTTTGCCGGTCAGGGCGTAATCATTGACCTCACGCTTTCAGATCTGGAAAATATTAAGGACCCATCCAATTGGATATTACAGCGCAAAGTAAATTATGCTGATGCCATTCAAACCCCCGATGGACCTGCCAAGGCGGAAATTAGATTATTCTATTTCTGGAAGGAAGATGCCCCCCGCCCCGTTGCCGTTAATAATTTAGCCCGACTAAGTAAGGGTAAAATGATTGGGGTGCGATATAATAAAGACAAATCATGGGTAGGTGGAACGGTGGCGTATTTTGAAGCTTAATTTGAGCCTGTGCGCCTCGGGAGCATGTGATTTCGTTCCCCGCATTGTCCTCCAGAGGCGGACTGTGCGGCTTTTCGTTCCCCGCATAGTCACCGGAGCGATAGCGGAGAGACTGTGCGGTTTGAACGATAATTATTACTACCACTAATCTGACTACACAGATAGAATCTGTCTTTCAAAGCGCTCAGTCCGCCAGAGGCGGACTAAGCTGAGAACAATCATAAATATTTCGCCTCTGGCGTACTATTTATTAAGAAACTCCAAAAGCTTATTGACCATACTTTTTGTTCCAACATAAAAAGGAGCTGTTTCATGAATACTGGTTGGCTGGATGTCTAAAATCGGTCCATCATTGGAAATGGCCAGTCCACCAGCCTGTTCTGCAAGAAAAGCTAATGCATTGGATTCGAACAATAATCTCAATTTACCATTGGGATATTTATGGGTTCGGGGGTATAAAAAAATACCACCCTTCAATAAATTTCTATGGAAATCAGCAACTAAAGAGCCAATATACCTTGCAGTGATTCTTTCTTCTTTACAATAATTAATAAAATTCATTACCTCTTGATCAATTATATCAAGACATAGCGCTTCATTCATTGAAAAGTACGTGCAGGGTTCACTGAACTTAATGTCAGGATGTGATAATACGTATTCCCCCAAAGTACTTTCATAAGTAAATCCATTTACGCCATTACCGGTTGAATATACAAACATGGTGGATGAACCATATAGAATATATCCAGCTGCAATTTGTTGTCGTCCGTTTTGTAAGAAGTCTTGCTCAACGAGTGGTTCATCAAGAGGAGACAGTTTTTTATATATTGAGAATATGGTTCCTACAGATACATTCACATCTATATTGCTGGAGCCATCTAATGGATCTATTGTTACAATATATTTTCCGTTATTATTTAAATCAACAAAAGAATCTGTTTCTTCAGAAGCAATTCCTCCAGCTTCCCCGCCCTTAGATAATGCCCTTGTGAATCTGGTATTTGCTAATAAATCTAATTTCTGTTGATTGTCTCCTGCGCTGTTCATTATACCCACATAACCCATAATGTCGATTAAGCCCGCCTTATTAATTTCCCGGTTAACTACTTTTGATGCCAATGCCAGATCACGAAGTAATTGCGATAATGCGCCTGCTGCATTTGGATATTGACTTTGATTACTCTTGATAAATCTATCAAGTGTAATGCCAATAGGTAAATCAATTCTAGATTTTTCCATCTGCGGTTTTTTCATTTTGACCTATACCTTCTTATGTATGAATATGCTGTGCTGCAAATTACAGGTATTTCAGCAAGGAAAAACAGCATGCGTGTGAGTTCTTTATTATCAATAATCTGCCTACACAAATAAAACATAACTTTCAAACCGCTCAGTCCGCCAGAGGCGGACTAAGTGTGGAGCGATCATAAATAGTATGAGGCTTAGTTTGAAACGAAGGGTTTAGGTTTCCGCAAAAACAACCACTCCATACCCAGTAGCCACCCCTCAGTACCCATTCGCAGCATATTGCCGGATAACTGATACCTGTATCCGAAATTCACTTTAGCCTGACTATTAAAAATAAATTGCAAGGCAGGGGCAAGATCAGTGAAGTAGCGATTATCAATGGTAGATTGTTGTCCCAATAACTCCAAATATAGATTTACATTCGTCTGGTCGTAGTTTTTATAGGTAACAGGAAAAAGCAAATAGCCGGCAGAAAGAGAATAAGAGACTGCGTTTCTTTTATTGGGGGTAAGATCCCCTGCCGAACGTTTTCCGGCTACTGAGATATAACTGCCGGTAGCTGAGATGGCCAGCTTATGGAGTAACTGCGTAATAATTAAACCAGACTGAAATCCGCTTTGATCGCCTTCTAAGGATATTTCATCGAACATTAATGGATTTTGGCTTAGGGAAAATTCGGCAAAAGCGGCCATACGTAGATGTTTGTACAAATCATCCTGAGAAAAAAAACGATATTTTCCATACGCCCTAAATGACTCTGCTCGGAAATTACTAGAATACATATCTGAGAGTGTAAATCCAAGATGCCACATAAAGTTTTTACTGGCACCGAACATAATTTCCGAGCTGCTGCGTGTTCCACCGGTGGCAGCTCCCGAGGAGGCAACCCGCTTTACCTGCTGCCGAACCCCCACCGAATGGGCAGGCATATTACTGGCTGGCTCGGAGAAAACATATAACTCTTGTGCCTGTGCAGCCATACTCAGGCAACACGCGACGATTAACCCTAATTTTTTCATGCAACGATTGGTTTAAAGAAGCATTATAAGGTTACATGATACACCCGCGCAGATTGCGCTGCACCTGCAGGCGGACAACAAGACTGTCTTGTTCCTGTATTATAACAAGCCATTTTCGTGTACTGTGCATATTTTTTATGCTCTTTGGGCAGTAGAAATGACTTGTCTAACAAGGTAATCGTTTGTTTTCCTTTTAACACCTGTGCATTCACATTTACAAAATGATATACCTGGTTGTAGAGGGTAACATGTGTATCTTTCCCTACTGAGGTCTCCGGAAACTGTCCGGTTAACTGCAGTTTAGCTACCGAAAATCCAGCATCGGTAACGGCACGTGCCAGCAGGTCGGGATCAACGGAAACATCGGATTTAAAGGTTAACTGGTAAGTTGACTGTTGAATATCGGGCTGTACCTTTTCTACATACGGAACGGCACTGAGCGCATTGTAAACGGCTTTAGAACACATGGCGCAGGTTAATCCTGATGCCTGTAATTTTCCTGATGTGATTTGGGCTGATGCAGATAAACTACCAATCAGCAAGAGTAAACAAGTATAGATGAACTTCATAGTAAATAATTTAAGAACCGGCTCTACCACTTAATAAGTAGTAGAACCGGTTGTGGTTTATTTTGCGCAACAATCGCTGCAATTTTTCTTTGTGGTGGCTGCGGTACAATTTTTACAGCAATCAGCAGAAGCCTTCATACAATCTGCTTTAGCCATATTTTCCTTGCTGCAGCAGGCTTTTTGCATGGCTTGCTCACCAGTTTTTGCAGGAGCGGCTTTGCGCTTATACTGGCAACATTCTTCCAGATTTTTATAGGCTTCATCGTTGCCTATTAAATCGCGGGTATCGTAACCAGCGGCGGCAATTTTTTCCTGAATTTTCAATGAACTGGTTTGATCAGCCGAATATTTTACCGCAAGCATTTTGGTAGTCTTATCCCAAGCAGCAGCAGTTGCACCGGCCTCTTTGGCGGCTGTTTCGATATTCTTTTTACACATCCCACAGTTTCCCCATACTTTAATGGTTTCAGACTTTTGGTTGCCAGATTGCGCAATGGCAGTAGTGCCAAACAAAACAAAGCTAATAGCTAATAATGCATACAAAGTTTTCATACAAATTTGTTTTAAATGAAAGTTGAAATAAATAAATGTAAATACTACTGACTATCTAAGTAGATAGTCTAATACATAAGGCTTGGGAACAAAAAAGTATCCTACAGGCGAAAAACGCGATTGCGAAGAAATACAGAGATTCGTTCCGATCCCGGGGGGGAAGCGGAAAAAGTAGTAACCGTTAAATCAGTTACTAAGGACTGGGGAACAAAATAAGAAGTAACAGGGGCCGCTTCAACCACTGGCATCGAATGAGCAGCAGTAAACTCAGACTGTTTGGCATTATCGCTTAACTTAACCAAAAGGGTTTCTGTTTTGCAACAGCCCTTCATGGTTTTTTTGCCGCATTTGCAAGATGGTGTGGGAAATATAGACCAAGAGACAGAACTAACCTTACCCCGGCAGTAGTGAACATTAACAGAAGCACCGCTGCTGGCAGCGATAAAACTGACACTCAATATAAGAGCTAACAGACGCTTCATAGAAATAC
>JBIINW010000133.1:0-7303 GCA_044337245.1 Sediminibacterium sp.
GAAAGAAATTTTCGGCGGTTGAAACCCAGGCTATGTTCTAATAATTCTTTTTCCATAATCAGGTTTTAGTAATGGCTTCCTGCATATTATACATTACCTGGATAGCCTGCATAGCTGCTGCCAGTAGAATGATATCTTTAGTAACCGCTTGATAATTGCCTACAGAAATTATTTTGCGGGCATTCTCAGGATTCTTTTTCAATTCAGCAACCGCCTGTTCCCAGTAACTTACCAATACTTCTTTTTCTTTGGCATCGGGTGTTCGGCAAATAATCCGCTGAAATGCGGAGGCAATTATTTGTGAAGGGTTTGTACCTGCCTGTAAAAGTCGGTCGGCCAATGCTTTGGAAGCCTCAATCATGGTGGGGTCATTCAACATCACCAATGCCTGCAGCGGCGTGTTGGTGCGATATCTACTGGTTTGACATTCATCTCGGTTACTGGCATCAAATATCATCATCGAAGGGGGCGGTACGGTGCGTTTTATAAAAGTATACAGCCCCCTGCGGTATAATAATTTTCCGGTATCCTGTGTATATTTTTTCAAGATGCCTCTTCCCGAAGTAGCCAGTTCCCATAATCCGGGCGGCTGAAGGGGTTTTACACTGGGGCCTCCAATTTCGGTGTTTAACAATCCACTGCTACTGAGTATAATGTCTCTTACTAACTCCGCAGGAAAACGGGCGCGTGGCGCATACGATAAATAAATATTCAGGGGATCTTTTTTCAATTTTTCTGCGCTGATTTTCCCAGACTGCCGATAGGTTGCCGATAATACCAGTTGCCGAATCAATCTTTTCATATCCCAGCCATGCTGCTGAAAATCTGCCGCCAGCCAATCAAGTAATGGAGGATTCGAGGGTAAATCGCCCTGCATTCCAAAGTCGGAAGCCGTTTTCACAATGCCTCTTCCAAAAAATTCTTGCCAGATACGATTAACAAAAACGCGGGCGGTTAGGGGATTTTTTTCATCAAACATCCATTGTGCTAAGCCTAATCGATTGGTTTTCCATCTAGTGGAATCAAAAGGCAAAACTACTGGGGGTGTTGCAGCACGAACTTCTTCCCCCGGAGTATCATAATTACCCCGAATCAACAGAAATGTTTTTCGGGTTGTATCGCGGTCTGCCATTACAGAAACTTCCAGTTTGCCGGTATCCCTTTTATTTATAAAGCGCAAGGTTTTTTGCACCTCCTCATTCGTAATGGTCATGCGGGGATTTTTCGCATAGGTTTCCGGTCCGCCCACCGTAGCTTCTAACCCCACTTCCTTTACATTATTGAAGAAAGCATATAACTGATAATAATTTTTCTGAGAGAAGGGGTCATACTTATGGTCATGACATTTGGCACACTCCACCGTCATTGCTAACATAGCTCTTCCAAAGGTATTGGTACGGTCGGTTACATATTGCACCCGATACTCTTCATCAATCACCCCACCCTCTTCGGTTATTTTATGGTTTCGGTTGAAGCCACTAGCCAGTTGTTGTTCTTTGGTTGCATTGGGCAACAAGTCGCCCGCCAGCTGCCAGGTTATAAAAGTATCGTAGCGCATGTTGCGATTAAAGGCATCAATTACCCAATCGCGCCAAGGCCACTGAGAACGATAACTATCATCCTGAAATCCGTGTGAGTCGGCAAATCGCGCCAGGTCCATCCAGCCAATGGCCATTTTTTCTCCAAACTGCGGAAGTTGCAATAAGCGATCTACCTGCTTCTCATACGCATTGGCGGATGCATCCTTTACAAAAGCAGCCGTTTGCTCGGGAGTAGGCAAAATGCCCGTAAGATCCATACAAACCCTCTTCAACAATCGCTCTTTATCGGCTGTTTCGTTAGGACTTAATCCCTGCCGTTCCATTTTACTTAGTATAAAATAGTCAATCTCATTTACCGGCCAGCTTTTTTCGTTCACGGTCGGTAAAGCAGCTTTTTGCGGCACCACAAATGCCCAGTGAGGTTCATACTTTGCGCCCTGCTCTATCCATTTTTTTAAAATGGCCACTTCGTGCTCAGAAAGTCGGGGAAGTTTACTGGATACTTTCGGCATCAATAAAGAAGTATCTGTAGTAGTAATTCTGGCAAAGAGTTCAGAAGCTTCGGGCTTTCCTGGCACCAGGGCATGCTTCTGTGGATGTTCCTGTAAAGCTTTATAGGCTTCTGATGCAATATCAAGCCGCAACCCAGCCTCTCTTTTTTGGGCATCGGGGCCATGACAATTAAAACATTTATCCGACAATATCGGCCGTACATTGTAATTGTAACTGATCACATCGGGAATGGCACTATCTGCCATGGCTGCATTAGAACAGGCATTCAACAGCGCAACTGAAATTCCGGCTCCCAATATGAGCAACCCAATTATTTTTTTCATCGCAGGCAAATAGTCCCGTTTCAGAGAGGTAACAGAAACCGGACTAACTAAGTTAACTAATTAATTGAAAATCCGTTACAGTTTCTGCTATTTACCGAATGTGCTACTTTTGATGCATGATAACCATAACCACCGTTTCCGGCGAGGAAGATTTGATAGGCGTCTTAGATTTGCAATGCCGCAACCTCAAAAAAAATATTACGGCAGAGGAAGCCACTAGCCAGGGATTTTTGATAGCAGAGTTTTCGATGGACTATTTGAAGAAAATGAATGAGGCGCATCCTTCAGTTATTGCCAAAAGAGGCGAGGAAGTGGTAGGATATGCCCTGATTGCTACCCCTGCTGCCCGCATAGGCCATCCGCTTACGGAAGATCTGTTTAACCAAATTGATGCACTTACCTTTCAGGGGATACCCCTCAATCAGGCGAAATATGCAGTAATTGGTCAGCTTTGTGTAGATAAATCTGTGAGAGGCATGGGCTTAGTGCAGCAGTTATATGGAAGATTTAGAGAAGAGCTGGAAAACGAATATGATTTTGGCATTACCGATGTGGCCCGGGCAAATAGCCGCTCTTTGAAAGCACATATCAAAACCGGCTTTCAGGTAATTCATTCCATAGGTTATGGTGGCCTTGAGTGGGATGTTGTGCTGTGGGACTGGAGAAAATAAGCAGTCGATTATCCCTTCCACTGAACGGTTACAATCACTTCATTTCTTCTGCTAAAAAATTTATAAGGAGCGTCGTACCCTAAAAAGCGAAAGTTGCCTTGGTGCGTGATACTATTTTTGGCAAGAATGTCCGATAGTTTCTTCGAGTAGTTTTGGATATCACTGTCGGATGCATACCCTCCAAAACGGATGGCAGCCACATATTCGGCTGGCGTATTTTCGAATTTGATTCCCGACTGATTGGGCTTTGGTAATTGTTGCAAAGGCATATCGGGTGGCATTACAAAACTCATGGATGAGCCCTTGTTGGATAATTGCATTCGAACAGGGGCCGTCATGGCAATTTTTGTATTGTTTTCGTTACCGCCAAAAATATAATTCGCCAACTGACGAAATCCTTTGCTGCCTACTTCTTTGTAAGAATTAGCTGCGGAAATAACGGTAGCCATTACTGCCGGCGGATAAAAGCGAATTTCCGCATCCGGTAAGCTTCGTATCACTTTGTAAGGTTGCTCATAAATAGTAGAAGCCATAGGAGAGGATTTTTATTTTTATGGTGCAAGCCGACTAATCACCCAATTGTCCGCCGCATCTTTTTTATATTGAATCCGATCGTGCAAGCGACTGCTTCGTCCCTGCCAGAATTCAATGGTATCAGGCACTACGCGGTATCCACCCCAATGAGGGGGGCGGGGTATGGGGTGAAGATGATAGGTTTGTTGATAGGCTGCCAATTGCTCTTCAATCACCTGCCGGTTGTTAATCGGTTTGCTTTGTGGAGATGCCCAGGCACCCAGCCGGCTGCCTTCGGGGCGTGATTGAAAATAGGTATCACTCTCTTCGGCAGCAACTTTTTCTACGCGTCCGCTGATGCGAACCTGCCGCTCTAATTCTTTCCAGAAAAAAACCAAGGCTGCCAAAGGATGGGCGAGCAGGTCTTGCCCTTTTTTACTTTCATAGTTGGTAAAAAAAACAAAGCCGTTTTTATCATAGCCCTTCAACAATACAATACGAGCTGCGGGCATACCTTCAGAACTTACGGTAGCCAGCGTCATGGCATTCACTTCGTCTATATCACTGCTAACGGCTTCCTTCCACCAAACGGTAAATTGATCGATAGGATT
Source organism: Sediminibacterium sp. (assembly GCA_044337245.1). Taxonomy (GTDB): domain Bacteria; phylum Bacteroidota; class Bacteroidia; order Chitinophagales; family Chitinophagaceae; genus Sediminibacterium. Next base: position 4,173 of record JBIINW010000133.1, read on the forward strand.
ACCGGCTACGGCGTTTTCATCCAATGTTTGTAAACTATAATCCTTACGGATATCCGCTATACTCATATCCCTGTTTTTCGGTGCAAAGATACAATGTGGGCAACAACCCTATACGAAAGGCTATAAATAAAAGGTTCAGCGCTGCTGAGCTGAACCATTAACCGTTAATTTCTGTAGGCGCTGCTTCATGTTTTCCAGAGATGTAAGTATAAACCGCCGGAATTACAAATAGGGTAAGCAATAAGGAAAAGAGAAGCCCCCCTACCACCACAATACCCAAAGGCACCCGGCTGGTAGAAGCTGCGCCTAAACTTAAGGCAATAGGCAAGGCCCCCAGTGAAGTGGCCAAGCTCGTCATCAAAATCGGCCGTAATCGTTGAGTAGCCGCCTCTACCACTGCCGGCATTTTAGCCAACCCTTTTGTGCGTTTCTGATTGGCAAATTCAACAATCAAAATACCGTTTTTGGTTACCAACCCAATTAGCATAATCATCCCGATCTGAGAAAATATATTCAGGGTTTGATTGAGTAAATACAAACTCAGTAATGCCCCGGCCAATGCCAATGGAACAGTAAGCATAATGGTAATCGGATCGCGGAAACTTTCGAATTGAGCAGATAGTACCAGATAAATCAACATCAGCGCCAATATAAATGCAAAAGCAATATTGGAGGAGCTTTCGGCATAATCGCGCGAAGGACCACTTAAGGAAACCTGATAACTTTCATCCAATAACCGATCGGCAATTGCTTGCATGGCTTTGATGCCATCCCCAATTGTTTTTCCATCTGCCAGTGAAGCAGAAATGGTAGCCGCTTTATATCTATTATAGTGATATAAGGTTGGAGGGTTACTACTCTCCTCTAATTTCACCACGGCATCCAGTGGAATACTTTGTCCACTATTATTCCGCACATATAAATTAGAAATATCCGTGGTAGTATTCCGCTTATCTCTTTCTACCTGTGCAATCACCTGATACTGGTAGCCATTCATAATAAAATAGGCCAATCTGCCACCGCTGAATGCACTTTGTATGGTACTAATTACATCAGTAGTACTCAAGCCCAAGTCTTTAATCTTCATCCGATCTACTGTAAGCTGAATTTCAGGTTTATTAAATTTCAAGCTCACATCCGAGTTGGCAAAGGTTTTATCCTTTCTTACCTCATCTAAAAACTTAGGTATAATTTGCCGAAGCCGGCTCAGGTCTTGATTCTGTAAGATAAATTGAATGGGTAAAGATCCCCTAGAGCCAAACCCCACTGAAATGGTTTGTTCCTGCGTGGCAAAGATGCGGGCATCATTAAAGCGGCCCATCTTTTTTTGTAAGTCGGATGCTATTTCGGCTTGTGTGCGCTTCCGCTTAGAAGGATCTACCAAACTTATTCTGGGTTGCGACGTGTTTACTCCTGAGCCGGAACCTCCATATCCGGAGGAAGTTCGGGCAATGGTAAAATCGCGTTCCGGTACTGAATCATTCAAAAACTGTAGCATATTATCTACCATTTTTTGCATGGCGGGATAGCTGGTGCCCTCAGCTGCTGTTACACTAAAGCGGATACTGCTGCGGTCTTCCAAAGGCGCCAATTCACTTTGCAACTGACCCATGATAAACCAAATCATCAAAAAGCAGGAAATTACAATCGCCCAGGCAGCCCAGCGGATTTTCATAAACCCTTTCAGCAATCGGTTATACCCGGTTTCGAGTCCTACAAAAAAAGGTTCCGTCTTTTTATAAAACCATCCATCATGAATATTTTTAGCACTCAGGTATACATTCAATACGGGCGTAATCGTAAGAGATACAAAAGCAGAAATCAATACCGCAGCAGCCAGGGTTACCCCAAACTCGCGGAATAGGCGACCTACAAAACCTTCTAAAAAAATTACCGGTAAAAAAACCACGGCCAGGGTGAGGGAAGTTGAAATTACCGCAAAAAATATTTCCTTACTCCCCTCCAGGGCTGCTTTTCTGATGGGCAAGCCTTCTTCCAGTTTGCGGAAAATATTTTCTGTTACCACAATTCCATCATCCACCACCAATCCAGTTGCCAACACGATGCCCAATAAAGTGAGGATATTTATGGAGAACCCAAACAGGTACATGATAAAGAAAGTCGCAATCAATGATATAGGAATATCTATCAATGGACGAATAGCTATCAGCCAGTTGCGGAAGAAAAAGAAGATAACCAATACCACCAGCGTAAATGAAATAAACAAGGTTTCCTTCACCTCACTTAACGACTTACGAATGATATCCGTATTATCTATCATCACCTTAAACTCAATATCCGACTTGTTCGCTTTTTTAATCGTTTCCAGTCTTTTCATGAACTCGTCGGCAATCTCAATATTGTTCGCGCCGGGTTGTGGAATAATGGCCAATCCTACTGCATTTAATCCATTCACCTTCCAAGATTGTTCTAATTGTTCGGGTGCAATTTCTACGGAGGCCACATCACTTAGGCGAACAATGCCTAAAGAATCTTCTCGTATAATCAGGTCGCGAAACTGTTGTTCATTCGTTAGTCTACCCAGTGCCCGAATGGTTAATTCTGTTTTATCGCCATAAATTTTTCCGGGAGGTAATTCAACATTTTCTGTATTAAGCGCTGTTCGGATATCTGTAAAGGCAACATTAAATGCACTCATCCGGTCGGGCTGCAACCAGAGGCGCATCGAAAATCTTTTTTGGCCGAATATATTTACCGCACTAACATTATTGATGGTTTGAAACTGCTGTTGCAACACGGTTTCTGCATAGTCGCTCAACTCCATCAAACTCTTGGTATTACTTTGCACAGCCAGCACCAAAATAAAATCACTGTTGGCATCTGATTTAAATACTACCGGGGGTGCATCAATATCCTGCGGCAAGCTTCGCAAAGCCTGCCCTACCTTATCCCGCACATCACTGGCAGCTGCTTCCAAATCTACGCCCAGATTAAATTCAATGGTAATCTGACTGCTTCCTAATTGACTAGAAGAAGTGATAGATTTAATGCCGGGAATACCATTTACTTGTTTTTCTAGGGGCTCGGTGATTTGACTTTCAATAATATCTGCATTGGCGCCGGTGTAACTGGTACTAACCGAAATAACGGGTGGATCGATAGCAGGATAA
>JBIINW010000134.1:0-7249 GCA_044337245.1 Sediminibacterium sp.
AATCAATCCCAGCATCATTTCAGCAAGTGCAAAGGGTGTTTTATTTATTAGGGGTTCGAGCAGGGAAGTGAATAATCCTACAGAAGCAAAACAGATTAACCCGATGGATACGTTCGATAGTTTGATGCTGCCATAAAAGAATACCCAATGCAAGGCAATGATGGCTCCGATTCCCATCAGTCGGAATGCCGAAGCCGAGGCTATTCGTAAGGATTGTTTTAGAAAGCTGGCAGCCAATAAAAGGGTTACTACGGTGATGGCGATTCGATACCAAACCAGCCAGATTTCATTTAACTGAATTAAGGCACCTAAAATTCCGGTAAACCCGGCCAGCAGAACAGCGATATGCAGCTGGGTAAGTGCTTTTTTCATGCAGCTAAGATAAGTAAGCCAGTAATAGTTGAAGAGAAAGGATAGAAAAAAATCAAACAGTCTGTTTTTTAACTTTTTTCCGGTAATGCCCTAGCAGGCTATTCCATTGCATTTGCAACACACCAAAAACTCCTTCCTGAATAATGCCTTTCGACATTTTACTGGTGCCTTCTTTTCTGTCAACAAAAGTGATGGGAACTTCTTTCAGTCGGAAGCCGAGTTTCCAGGAAGCTAGTTTCATCTCGATTTGAAAAGCATAGCCAACAAATTTTATTTGATCAAGGTTCATGGAGGCGAGCACTTTGCGACTATAACATACAAATCCGGCAGTGGGGTCGTTGACCGGCATCCAGGTAATCATTTTGGTATAAAAAGCGCCGCCTTTCGAATAGATATGTCGGTCTAAGGGCCAGTTTTCAGTTTTCCCTCCTGGCACATAGCGACTGCCAATGGCTACATCAGCTTCGCCAGATTTACACACAAGATAGAGCCGTTCTAAATCTGCCGGGTTATGAGAAAAGTCGGCATCCATTTCCATGATATACTGGTAGCCTCTTTCGAGTGCCCAGTTGAATCCGGTTATATAAGCAGTACCTAAACCCAATTTACCACTTCGCTCGAGCAGAAATAATTGTTCGGGATAAGTAACCATCAGGTCTTTTACAATTTGGGCAGTTCCATCGGGTGAATTATCGTCAATTACCAAAATATGGTAACCTTGTTGCAAGCCGAAAACCGCTTCCGTTATGGCGCGTATGTTTTCCTTTTCCTTATAGGTAGGTATGATTACGATTTTTTCCAAAAAACTTGCTTGAGCAACTAAAATACAAAAATCCCTTATGTAGGGTATGTTAAATATTTGGAATGGTTGGCTATCACTATTTTTTCAGCAGGGTGCGATTGAGTATTTCTGTAAGCTTTTGCTTGGTATTCATAGCAAAGTCGCCCTTCATCATCCAATCGTAATACTGGGGTTCTTCCTTCAGCACTTTTTCTACGGTTTTCCCTTTGTGTTTGCCGAAATTGAAGATTTCAATCCCGTTTTCTTTAATAAATCTTCGGGCAAAATCTACCATTTCATCTTCACCAGTAAATTGAACAATGCTATCCACCGTTGCCCCCATTTGGGGATAGCGGGTAACCTGGGCTTCGAGAATTTCGTAAGTGGCCTGGGCATCTGCTTCGGCACTATGGGCCCCTTCGAGTATTTTCTGGCAATAAAATTTATAGGCGGCAGAGAGGGTTCTTTCTTCCATTTTGTGAAATATCTTCTGCACATCAACAAACTTTCTTCCTTCGGTTGAAAATTCTATACCGGCGCGTAAAAATTCTTCTATCAGCATGGGAATATCAAAGCGGTTACTATTATAGCCGCCGATATCGCAATGGTCCATAAATTGTTTGCACTCATTAGCAACCTGCTTAAAGCTGGGTGCATCCTTTACCATTTCATCGGTGATGCCATGCACAGCAGTAGATCCGGCGGGGATGGGCATGCCTGGATTAATCAGTTTCCGTTTAACCAGTCGTGTTCCGTCGGCTGCAATTTTTACGATGGCAATTTCAATAATACGATCGTTGGTGATGCTGATACCAGTTGTTTCTAGATCGATAAAAGCAATCGGCTTGGAAAGTTGCAAATTCATGGGTAGCGGATTAAGAGGCAGTAATTGTTTTAGCAAATGTAAGCATATCTGCCCCATTAAAGTTACCACTGCTCATTAGTAAAACAATAGTGTTTTGATAATCTTGTTGGGATAGCCATTGCAGTAGTTGAGCGGGTTGATTAAACACCTCCAAATCGGTGCGATCAAAACCTGTCAATACTTTTTCAGCCGACAGTGGAGGCAATTTTTTTATTTCCAACGCATGGGCCGCATAAAAAACGGCGGCTTTATCTGCTCCATCCATTGAATGTTTGTATTCGTGCAAGAAGTTTTCGTTTAAGCTGCTATAAGTATGCAGTTCTAGCACCGCAATTAAAGTTTGCTGGGGAAACTGTTTGCGCATTGCCTGTAAAGTGGCAGTTACTTTACTGGGAGCATGTGCGAAATCTCTGTATACGCGGGTGTTGCTATTGGCTGCCATCAGTTCTAATCGTTTGGCTGCCCCGGTAAAATCTTGCATGGCCTGTAAAAATTCGGCAGCAGATAAGCCCAGTTGTTTACAAACCAGCCAGGCGGCTTGTAGGTTCAGCAGGTTATGTTCTCCAAACACCTGCAAATTTCCATAAGCATCTTCAAGGGTAATATGGGTAATTCCCTTTTCGATGGAATGTTCGGGAAGTTGATAGGGTAAGTAATGGATATCTTTTCGGGGGTTAGACTGTACCAGTTGGTTTAGTACCGGATCGGATTGATTATAGATTAGGGTGCCACCGGGTTCTATTTTACTGATAAAGATGATAAACTGTTCGAGGTATATATCGAAAGTGGGGAATACGTTGATATGATCCCAGGCTATACCTGTTATGATGGCAATATGGGGAAATAAAAAATGGAATTTGGGTTTTTTTACGATGGGGCTCGCAGGATATTCATCTCCTTCGCAAATAATCAGAGGGGCATCGGTAATGCGAACCGACTGATCGAAGCCATTCAGTTTTGCACCAACCAGATAATCGAAGTCGTTGCCACATTTTTTTAAAGCATGCATAATCATGGCTGTGGTGGTGGTTTTGCCATGACTACCCCCTACTACTACTCGCTTTTTTTGCAGGCTTTCGCGGTAGATGTATTCGGGAAAGGAATAGATGGGAAGGGCAAGTTCCTGGGCTTTTAACAGTTCGGGGTTGTTTTCCCGGGCATGCATCCCGAGAATTACGGCATCTAAATTATTGGTTATCAGCTCACTGTTCCATCCAATTGAAGTTGGTAACAGGCCTTCGCTTGCCAGATTTCCTCGGGCTGGGTCGAATATTTCGTCGTCGGAACCGGTAATTTTGTGCCCTTTTTTATGTAATGCAATGGCTAATTGGTGCATAACATTGCCCCCAATTGAAATAAAATGAATATTCATACGTTTTAAAATGGAAGTATTAACAAATTTTGAACAAGCCGCTCAGGCAACATTTTAGCACGATACGGTATCTTTACTATGTGCAAATTAACGCCTAATCGGTTATTTAATCGTTCCCTATGAAAAACTTATCTAAGCTGATTCTAATACTGTTGATAGCCGGTATGGCGTTTGCGTCCTGCTCTTCTACCAAAGGTCGCGGATGCCCGACTACCAATCCCAATTATTTCCGGCAGGGTTCTTAGTCCCTTGGGATTTTCATTTACTTTTGCAGTATGAATTGGATTCCTTTACAGGAAATGGGTCAGCTCGACGAAATAGTGACTCGTTCTCATCAACATCCGCAAGTTATTTTTAAGCATAGTACCCGTTGTAGTATCAGCTCAATGGTATTGCATCGTTTAGAGCGGGATAATGTTCCTGTCGGTACCGACTTTTATTTTCTTGATTTACTTAGTTATCGCCCTATCAGTTCGGCCATTGCCGAAAGATTTCAGGTGCATCATGAGTCGCCCCAGATAATTGTTATTAAAAATGGCGAAGTGGTGTATGATGAGAGTCATATGGCCATTCAGATGCAGGAAATTGCTTCACAGGTATAATCTAACTTTTAATTTTTTCACATGCAAATCACCATCTTTGGCGCGGCAGGATTGGTAGGGAAACGCCTATGCGATCAGGCGCTTGCTTTGGGATGGCGGGTGATCGCTTTTGACAGAAAAATAGAGCAATGGCTGGATAAAGAAGAAGTTACTCCCAATCTGGTAGTGATAAAAGGCTATATGATGGATGCAACCGGCGTTGCCAAAGCTATACAGGGGTCATCGGCCGTTATTATGGCATTAACCGGAAATCAAGAGCCTGGAGACAAGAGCAGAAGTATTGGATGTAAACATATTTTAGCCGCTATGCAAGATCAAAAAGTAGAACGGTTGCTTGTATTGGGTGATTATGGTGTTTTGCCTTGTGAATCGGGTGGCTATATTTTTGAAACTACCGACTTCCCGGCCGAGCAAAAAGAAGGAAGCTTGCAATATGCGCAGGTGTGGGAATTATTACAAAAATCTGCTGTTCAATACACGATGGTTTGTACTGAAAATATCGTAGATGCGCCGGAAGGCAGGGCATATATTACTTCGGTAAATACAATACCCGATTCCGGCATACCCACTATACAAGCCGGAGATTTAGCCCGCTTTTTATTACGGGAGGTAACAGCAAATGAATGTCTTGGGCAACGGGTGGGGATACGAAACTGCTAAGGTTTTGTATATGCACATAATTATCGCAAATAATGAGGCATTGTTATAGAATTAACTGCACCTTTACAGTAATTACAAGTACATGGAAATCGCAGGTTATCTCGCAGCCCTGGTGATAGGCATTTCATTGGGTATGATTGGCGGTGGAGGGTCTATTTTAACTATCCCGGTGCTGGTATATTTATTTCACTTACCTCCAACGGAAGCTACCGGATATTCACTTTGTATTGTTGGATTCAGTTGTTTTGCCGGAGCCTATAAATATTTTCGGCGAGGACATATCAATTTTCGTGCAGCCTTCCTGTTTGGCATCACTTCTATACTCACGGTGTTGCTGGTACGTAAATTTTTATTACCAGTAATTCCTGAAATGATTTACCAATCTGCATCCTTTACCATCACCCGTTCTTTATTGAATATGGTAGTATTTGCAATAGTAATGATTGTTGCAGCTGTTCATATGTTGCGCAGTGAGCCATTGTTAGAATCGGATGTTTCGTTAAGTACTATTCCAACCATAAAAGCCATGTGGCGGGGCATTGAAGTTGGGTTATTAACCGGATTATTAGGTGCTGGCGGGGGTTTTATTGTTATACCCGTGCTGCTTTTTTCTTTTCGTTTAACCATGAAGGATGCCATTGGCACATCGTTACTAATTATTGCCATGAATACCATTTCTGGATTTGTAGGCGATTTAATAGATGGTCAGGTATATCAGTTGGAGTTGTTAATTCCACTCACGGTATTGGCAGTATCCGGCACATTTATTGGAAGAAAATTGGGCGAGTCGGTACCTGCTGATCGTTTAAAAAAATATTTCGGATGGCTTATTCTTATCATGGGCTGTATGATTATCATTAAAGAATTGTTTTTTAGTAAGTAGATTACTCTACTATTTTAGTAGAATTATATTATTTTTGTATCAAAAAGTATATGTTCGATTGGATATTTGCTCCCTGGCCCTGGTATGTGGCAGGACCCTTGTTGGGATTAACGGTTCCGATGTTTATGTGGATAGACAATAAGCGGCTTGGCATATCTGCTGTTCTACGTCATATTTGTGCTGCTACCCTGCCCGCAAAAATTCCTTTTTTTACCTACAACTGGAAAAACGAGCGATGGAATTTGCTATTTGTGTTCGGCATCCTGTTGGGTGCAATTATTGCTACTAATGCATTAACCGACACAACCCCTTTTCAGATAGATGCTAGGTTGCAAGCCTATTTATCTGCCCATCAAATAACACATTACCCTTCGGGCGTACCCGAAGATCTTTTTAGTTGGCAGTCGTTGTTTACCCTACGCGGTTTTATATGCATGGTAGTAGGCGGTTTTTTAGTAGGCTTTGGCACCCGCTATGCAGGAGGCTGCACGAGTGGACATGCTATTACCGGTATCAGTCAACTCCAATGGCCTTCTCTTGTAGCAACTATTTGTTTTATGGTAGGCGGTATACTGGCCACCTATTGTATTTTACCCTTTATACTTTAATCGATGCAAACCAATACAACTTTACAGGATAACGATATAGAAATCAATACCGACCCCTGTGCCGATCCATCGGCAACTGCGCCCCTACCCTTTTCATTGGCACTTACTTTTTTAATAGGAGGCATTTATTTTGGGGTATTGCTTACCAAGGCGCAGGTAATTTCGTGGATTCGCATTCAGGAGATGTTTCATTTTCAAAGTTTTCATATGTACGGGGTAATTGGCTCGGCCATTATTACCGGTGCGATTGGTGTGCAGGTATTGCGGTATAGTGGTGTAAGGTCTATCACTAAACAATCCATTTCCATTCGAAAAGTGGCATTTCAGAAAGGACAAATACTGGGTGGACTCATCTTTGGCATTGGCTGGGCACTAACGGGTGCTTGTCCGGGCCCCATATTTGCAGTTATTGGTAGTGGCTATTCGGTATTTATTGTTATTTTAGTTTCGGCACTCGTGGGTACCTGGGTATATGGTAAGCTGCGAAATCGTTTGCCTCATTAAAATGAAGTGGATTGATCGTTTATTTTATTCTGTAGTTTGTACTCTGCCGATATATCTATCGTGCAATCCACCGGCTCCCCTGCCCTTTGTAACAACTGATACGGCTGCCAATTGCTGGACGGGCGCCGGAGAAAATCAAATTCCCGTTGATAGTATTGGCAAAGAAATCCGCTATGGCCGAAATCTGATTGCCCATACTGCTCAATACCTCGGTCCAAAGGGATCGGTGGCTGCCATTACTAATGGAATGAATTGCCAGAATTGTCATTTAGACGCAGGCACCAAACCCTGGGGAAACAATTATGGCTCGGTGGCAAGTACTTATCCGCGTTTTCGAGATCGCTCCGGAACCATAGAATCTATTGAGAAGCGCATCAATGATTGTTTACAGCGCAGTTTACATGGAAAAGCGATTGATTCAACCAGCCGCGAAATGCGGGCGATGGTGGCGTACATACAATGGTTGGGTGCCGAAGTGCCCAAGGGAAAAAAAGTAAAGGGCTCGGGCATACAACAGTTACCTTATTTGCAACGAGCTGCAGATCCGCTTAGCGGAGAAAAAATTTATGTTACTCAGTGTGCTAGATGTCATGGCAAGCAAG
>JBIINW010000135.1:0-7229 GCA_044337245.1 Sediminibacterium sp.
CTCGAATTCACCCCTAACTTTTTGAATAGGCTGTCTCGATATCCATCAATGGTTCGGGGACTTAAATGCATGATAGCAGCTATTTCTTTGTGCGACTTATCGGTGCAAGCCCACCGCATAAATACCAATTCCTGATCGGAAAAATGGGGAATCAACTTATCGGTGAATGGTATTTTTGGCTGAGGAACCAATTCGTTATGGGCGAAACCTTTTTGATGCACTTCCCTAAGCACCCGAATCAACTCATCTGGCTCAGCATCTTTTAACAGATATGCCCGGGCACCACTGCGCAACATGCTGATAATTATAGTGTCGATTCGCAACATACTCAGTGCGATTACTTTGCTATCGGACCGATTTTGCTGAATCCAGCGACAAGTTTCGGGGCCATTCATTATGGGCATAGAAACATCCAGCAGCACTAGATCGGGAACAGCCCCCTGCTCTAAATATGTAATCAGTTCTCGCCCATTGGCTGCCTGAAATACAACCTGAAAGTCGCCCACTAATTCTAGCAGTGCAGCCATACTTTTACGAAATAGGGTATGATCATCTGCCAATGCCAAGGTTATCATCGGATATTTTTTTACAGGTTAGCGTAACTTGAGTGCCCTTGCCCGAGGTAGTTTCTATTTGCAAATCGGCGCCTATCAATTCCGCCCGGTGGCGGATACTTCGTAAACCTAACCCCATATTCTCAGGGTGCTGGCTAGATTGAAATCCATGTCCATTATCCCGAACTACAAACTGATAATTATTTTCAGTTTCATTTACCTGTACCCAAATATCGGTTGCACCAGAATGACGGATGATGTTTTGCATCAACTCTTGAAAAATTCTATACACAAATAAACCATCATTATTACCGATGTATAAGAGAGAAGGACCGGAGTGAAAATGAATTTGAAATAAGCCGGTTTTTTTTAACTGCTGAATCAAAAACTGTATTCCATTTAATAAGCCATTTTCTAATAACCGATCTCCCTGGTAGCCCAAACTAATTTGTCGCAATTGATGAATGGCTTCAGAAATCTGATCCCGGATATCTTTAATGGCTTCTACCTTACTGTGCTCCATGGCCAGTATACTAAGGTTAAGCTTAGCCAAACTCAGCAGCTGGCCTACATTATCATGAATCTCTTGTGAAATGCTTTGAAAAGTATGCTCTTGTACTTCCCTGCCTACCTCCATTAATTCTTGCTGATACTTTTTTTCCAGTAACTGCTGATGTAATTGCAGGCGCTGCTTTTTGCGGGTAAACTGGAAATAAAACAACAAAGTTGCAAAAGCAAACAAAAAAATGAATGCCGTTGCAATCAGGATGCTGACGACGATGTGAAATTTGTTTTGCATGTTATAATTGCCATTGAAATACAAGAATATAAAACAATACTTAAAATTCGGGGTATGAGGTTGTAAATCTGTTCGCCTCCTATAACAATCTGCTGCGACCGGATAAACTCATACAACGAGAAAACTATACTGATTCCCGAAAAAAATATCATCACACCAATAGCTATCCATCCCACTGGATCTAGGGATGGATGCTCCGCCCGATCCTCTTCAAACTGGAAATACAGATAGCCCAGTGCACAGGCAGTTAGAAAAAAACCTTCGATAATTAAACTATAGTAAAATGCTAGATACCGAGTAGTATAAAACCAATATCCTACTAACAAAACAAATAAAAGCACCGGCAGTAACCACTGAATCATCCGCTTCAAAAACCGGTGACTGGTGAAACGCATAAACAAAAAACCATAAAAAAATAATTCTACCAGCGCCACCCCATAATTGGTTCCATAAGTGCTCACCTGCAAAACCTCCTTTTGCCAGATTGCCAACATCTCTGCCAAAGTAATCAACAACAAAAATGGGAGTAATCCGGCTAATTTAAAATAGCGGAGGGCAGCGTAATATCGAATAGCTAATCCTGTGCAGATTAACTCCAGGGCAATATACAGGTATAGATGCATAGCGCTGTTTTCCGGATTTTGTTACCAAATTAGGATTACAAAATATAGCAAAACAACGAATCACTATCCGAAAAAATACGCTAAAAACCACGTATTTATACCTAATGTCAGCTATTAATAGCCATTTCCACCCTGATACTTGGGCGAACGAGCCTGCAAAAGATTCGCAGGAAGCAGTTGATTGCCAGAAAATAGTCCAATCTCCCGCTGATATTGCGCCTGATCGGCCTCGGTAAAGGTACCTGTGATGGCAGCTAAATCTGGCTTTCCCGCATCTACCCAGCAGGTATACCAAAAGTCGGCCAGTAAATCGGTTGCCACCATTAGCTGCTGATTTACCGTATTGCCCAAACGGGCTGCATACGCTTTGGCAAATGCAGAGGTATAACTTCTGCTCTCCTTCCCATTGCGCATTTGAACCCGGTATTTTTGCTCGGTTGTAAAAGAAGCTGAAACCTCCCGCTCTTTTTGCAACAAATCAGGCACCAGCGCCGCAGCGGCCCGAACAGATTTCCAAATAACTTTTTCGGGATTTTTCAAGTACACCGCCCGGTGAGAGGATGACAATTGATAATTCGCGATTTCTAATTCGGGAACCATAGATTCCCATAAACTGTGCAGCCCCTTTTGATTGGTTAACTGCCCATCGTAATTTTCTGTTGTATGTAAGGGTACCACCGCATCAGCAATATAATGACCTAAATCTGCCGCATAAAACAAGATACTGTCTTTTTGCAAACTACTAAATGCGGCCGTTAATCGTTGCTTCATCCACACAATGTGATAGGGCACAAATCCTGCTTTTTCTAAGCTATCCATCCCATAGCGTTTTACCGCATCGGGCCAGGCAGTGGGAATATCTTTTCCATATAATTCCAAATCAATAAAATGCCTGGGTGCCTCCGCCTTATCCGTATTTCTGCGCAAATCGGGTCGGGGTGACTGATAAACCAGATAGTCCATATTCTTAAAAAAGAACGGACCCATTGCCCCCGGCAATTCGTAAATACTCAGTTGATTAATGGTGCGATGCACCAGAAATCCCCAACTTCCCGTTAACAATAACAGAACTACTAGTAAACTTGAGCGGCAGAGCGATGAAAAAAAACGCATAGATTTGGGTTGAAATACAAAAGTAAACAAATCCCCCCCCCGGTTGTAAGATTTTGCATAAAATAGCTACAAGTAAAAGAGTACCAGACCTATTATAGAGAAATATCATTTTTGAATTATTATTTTTTAAATACGTATATTATGTTGGATCTCCACCATCTTCAAAAGCACTATTCCGGACAAAAAGCTGTGAACGACATCAGTTTTTCCGTAAAAAAAGGGAGCATATTTGGCTTACTCGGTCCTAATGGAGCCGGTAAAACAACGCTGCTAAGAATGATCACTGGCATTTTTTATCCCGACCAGGGAGAAATCATCTTCGATGGCAAACCCTTTAACCCCTTACAAGATGTGCAGCAAATCGGCTATATGCCCGAAGAAAGAGGATTGTATAAAAAAATGAAAATTGGAGAGCAGGTAATGTACCTGGCCCAATTAAAAGGACTGAGCAAGCAGGAAGCACTGCAAAAAATTAAGTATTGGTTCGAGAAACTGGAAATGGAAACCTGGTGGAACAAAAAAGTAGAAGACCTGAGTAAGGGTATGAGCCAGAAATTACAATTTGTTGTTACCGTTCTGCACGAACCCAAATTAATTATCCTAGATGAACCCTTTAGTGGATTGGATCCCATGAATGCAAATCTGATTAAGGATGAAATTTATTCACTAGCCAAAAAAGGAAGTACGATTATTTTCAGCACGCACCGCATGGAACAAGTAGAAGAAATATGTGACCATATTGTATTGATGAACCTGGGCTCGAAAATGCTCGACGGAACAGTACAGGACATCAAACAACAATTTAAAGAAAATAAATTTTATATCCGCTTAGCTGAGCCAATTCAGCCGCCAGATAGCAGCCTATTTCATGTGGTAGATCACACAGACAATGCTTTAACGGTAAAACTGCAAGAAGGAATCCTATCCAATGATGTGCTGCAATATTTTATCAACCAATCACAAACCATTGAATCCTTTCATGAAATTTTACCCTCACTCAATGATATATTTATCCGCTTGGTGGAAGGAACTCAGGCTACTGCAAGAGCATTTCAATCATCCAACAATTAATTTAACCGCTACCTGCTAACTATTTTTATATGAACAAAATACTATTAGTTGCCCGCCGGGAATTTCTCACCCGCGTTCAGAAAAAAACTTTTTTACTCACTACTATTGGGGTACCCCTTTTGATTGCTGCTTTTTATGCTGCACTCATCTATTTTCAGATTAAATCAACTGACCATTTTTCTATTGCAGTGCTTGACGAAGCCAATGTTTTTTCGGGCAAACTGGAAAATAAAAAAAATGAAATCATTTTTAAATTTGTACAGTCTGATACAACAACCCTGAAAAAGCAATTAGACGATCATACCTATGAGGCCTATATCTATATTCCTGCCGGGTTTGACATAACCCGGGGAGACTCTGTAGAACTCCGTTCGGGCAAAACATTAGGCATGCTTACCCGTGAAGATATTGAGCGCACCATCGGGAAAGTATTGGAAGAAAAAAGATTACTGATGCTGAATGTTTCTAAAGCACAAATCGACAGCATTCAACAACAAAAAGATCCTATAAAATTCACTTCGGCATCCGGACAAAAAGAGACCGATTCTAAAGTAGGTATCAGTTATTTAGTTGGGATGATTGCTGGCTTTCTGATCTACATTATTTTATTTGTGTATGGCACAATGGTAATGCGGGGGGTTATGGAAGAAAAAGTAAGCCGGATAGCCGAAGTAATTGTGAGCAGTGTAAAACCTTTTCAATTAATGATGGGTAAAATAACAGGCATTGGAGCTGTTGGATTAGTGCAGTTTTTAATTTGGCTAGTATTGGTATTTGGCATTCAATTTGCCTTACCATTGATTTTTCCCGAACTATCTACTTCCGTTCAGCAACAACCCTTGCCCTCAGCCGGTGCACAGGCAGCTTCAGCAATGCAGAACAGTGGTGGACTTTCGCGCCTAATGGAAGGCTTACAGACTATCAATTTCCCATTAATTATTGGATGCTTTATTTTTTATTTTTTAGGAGGCTATTTTTTATATTCTTCCCTTTTTGCTGCGGTAGGGAGTGCTGTTAATGAGGACCCACAAGATGCACAAAGTCTATTATTCCCAATCATGATGCCCATCATTTTTGCAATCGTTATCATGACGAAAGCCGTGAATGATCCCAATAGCAGTCTGGCCATTTTTGGTAGCTTATTTCCTTTCACTTCCCCCATTGTAATGATGGCAAGAATCGCCCATGGAATTCCGGAAGGGGTTTCAGTTGCCCAGCTGATTATCAGTATGGTACTATTAATCGTAACTTTTTTGGGTACAACCTGGGTGGCAGCAAAAATTTATCGAATTGGTATTTTAATGTATGGTAAAAAAATTACCTGGAAAGAAATGATTAAATGGACTTTCCGAAAAAGCTAGGTGAGCTATTGAGCAAGTGATATACGCACATTCACGCCTGCCCTTGTATTGGTAATAGGTGCCGAAGTGGATATATAGGGGGTAACCCTTCGCTGATCGAAGAAGAACTTCAGGCTCACGCGCTTATTTACTACATAATCAATAGAGGGCTGAATGGTGATTTCTTTCTGTCCACCTGTTCCATATGCATTGGATTGGTCGAGCCTACTATTGCTCATCGCCATATCCCGCATGGCCAAATCTATCCGGAAGTTCACATCATTTTCTAATTTTCTAATGCCTTTTGTAAAGGGAATAGCAAATGGAAGTTTAAGGCCAGTTTTTCTCCACGAAAAACCAAAATTCCATTCGGTATTCCTGGTTTCACTTAACTGATAATCTATCAAACTCAAACTCAACTGCCGGCTCTTTTTATACTCGAATCGAATATTCATTTGACTATTGGTAGTAAGATCTATACCAATCAAAGGTTCGAAGCTTTCGCGCATGGTAATATTGGGAACTAGGAAGAAAGGAACGAAATTTCCACTTACCGTATCAATAAATCCGGGAGCATTAAAACGGAATGGATCACTGTACAAAAGCGCACTATTGTAGCTGTTCATGCTTAAATTACCATTATAGCCATGCGTTACGCTTACGTTGCTGAATATTTTAGATACGCTTTCAATCTTAGTTAAGCCAAAGTAAGTTAACCGCCAATTGGGTTTGGGCAGGAAGCCCCCAAAGGGATTTGCTCGAATGGTGGGATTGGATTGCTGTATCAGTGAAATTTTTGAAGGATCTGCTCCGGAATAAGCTGCAATAAATGCCGGCAATAACACATCCTGCGAATAACGGCCATATCCCTTGGCGTAGCCATCAGCCGTATACTGCTGACCAGGGGCCAGGGCTTTCCAATAGGGGTTCGCCTCTGCAACCCTTCCGGAAATTACCTGCCGGTAATCTTGGAACCTTTTAAAAGTGGCGGAAATTTCATTGGGATTGAAATTTTCGAACAGGGTATTGAAACCGATATACGATATACTAAAGCCTCCACTTGCCAATGGGCCCAGGTGACTTAGTCCACTGTTACCTGTGGTATCTTTAAATAATTCGGAATACTCTTTAGAGAACGATTTTTCGAGGTTTACTTCTATTCGTAAATCCCGAATGGGTTCTATTTGTGCAGTGATTCCGAGCCGCTGCTCAAAGTTTTGCCGGAATAATAAATTGAACGTACTATCCCTCGTTAAAATTCCCTGTTGCCCTTTTTTATTCAACCAATTGGTATCAGGCTGTTTGCCGAATACATAATCCATACCCGGCGAACTACTCTTCCAATTTTGTCCTAAAAACTGAGTACTATCTAAATAACCAGGAATTCTGCTTCGATAATTTTCCGAATAGGTTACAGAAACATTTTTCACCATCGTTAACAACCGGCCGGCCGCTCGCTCTGCTCCATTTAATTCGAGCGGCTGCCCAGCTTTTAACATGCGTTGCGCCGTTCGCTCATCACGCTTCATTTGCCGCCACTTCTTCAATGCCTGGCGTTTCTTTTTCCCCTTTAGTCCTTTTATCATTTCCTCTCGAGTAGGTATTTCGGTTCCCAGTGCATTGGTAGCAGGTGGTTGCGCCCCCAGCTTATTTTTTTGATTGGGATCTTTAGGGGGCTTAGGTGGAGGAATATTATCTAAAGCGCGCAGCCATTTTGATTTGTTATACA
>JBIINW010000190.1:0-5268 GCA_044337245.1 Sediminibacterium sp.
CTAAAAAATCATTGTCAGGGATATACTGGATATGTATTTACCGGCAACCTCGAATTGGCAAAACATATTCACCTGAAACCCGCTCGGCGCATTCCTTTTTATAATGCAACCATCGACTGCAGATTGCTGGAATACGAAATGTATGCCGGCACCCGCCGCCCCACTCCTAAAGAGGAGTAGTTACCAAGGTTGGTATTCAACTAGTAATTCAGTTGACGGAAAGGATAAAAAATACAATCAATTAAAAACTTCCTTATCTTAAGGGCTATTTGTATACCCAACAAATAGCTCACAAGTATGGCAGTAAACAAGGCATCAACCCGAGCAGCATTTATCTTACTTACTTCCCTGTTTTTTATGTGGGGTTTTGTGCACAACCTCGACCCTATCTTGATCCCCCATTTAAAAAAGTCGTTCAGTCTTTCTACTTTACAGGCTTCTCTGGTAGATTCCTCCGTTTTTATTGCTTACTTTCTCATGGCTTTACCAGCTGGCATCCTGTTGAAAAAGTATGGGTATAAGACAGGTATAATTATCGGATTAATTTTCTTTGCCATCGGCTCCTTTTTATTTATTCCCGCTGCCAATACACAGGCCTATGGTTTTTTTCTGGCTGCTTTATTTGTGATTGGGTGTGGACTAGCTTTACTAGAAACTGCTGCCAATCCATATGCAGCCTTGCTGGGTAGTGCGGATACAGCTTCTCAAAGATTAAATTTTGCACAGGCTTTTAATGGATTGTCTGTAACCATTGCCCCCATAATAGGCGCCAAACTGATTTTAACACAGGGTGCTTCGGATGAGCTGCTGAATTCGATGGATGCAGTAAGCCGGCAGGCAGCGCTCGCTTCCGAAGCAGCATCGGTAAAGCTACCCTATACAATAATCGGGATGGTAATATTGTTGATTGCCTTCATCTTTACTCGAATAAAGATGCCAGATATACGCGAGGAGGGAAGTACAAAAGTTACCCAAAAAGAAATACTCGCAACATGGCAAATTCCACATTTGCGTTGGGCGGTGATTGCCCAGTTCTTTTATGTAGGTGCTCAAGTATGTGTGAACAGTTTGTTTATTTTATATGCCGCTAAATCGGCAGCGATAGATAGAGCAACCGCGGCTACTTATTTGGGGCTGGGGTATGGACTATCCTTTATGATTGGGCGTTTTGCTGGCACCTTCTTTATGCGATACGTACAACCTGCTCGATTACTTACACTGTATGCCCTCATGAATATTGTTTTGTGTTTCGGCGCAGTATACGCAAAAGGGCTGCCGGCATTATACATTGTTTTTGCCATCAGTTTTTTTATGTCGATTATGTTTCCCACTATTTTTTCGCTGGGTATTCAATCGTTGGGTAAGCAGACTGAAATGGGCAGCAGCTTAATTGTAATGGCTATTGTAGGCGGGGGATTGTTACCACTGGTTTTTGGATATATTACCGATGTGAGTGGCGATATTCAAAATGGGTATTTTGTGCCGATGCTTTGTTTTGTGGTAGTAGCCTATTTTGGATGGAAGGGACATGCCATTCGTAAAACAGCCGACCTATGAATCAACAATATATCTTAGCACTTGATCTGAAAGATGATCCCACATTAATTGCTGCTTATGAAGATTGGCACCAAAAAGTGTGGCCAGAAATTCTAGATTCGATTAAGCAGTCGGGCATTGAGAAAATGGAAATTTATCGGGTAGGCAATCGATTAACAATGATCATGGAAGTAAATGCTCAATTTGATTTAGCGACCAAAGCAGCCGCAGATGCGCAAAATCCGAAGGTGCAGGATTGGGAGCAATTGATGTGGACATTTCAGCAACCTTTGCCCTTTGCAGCTCCCGGAGAGAAATGGGTGTTAATGAAAAAAATTTTTACTTTATCCTGAATACTTTTTCATGTTTACTTTAACCAATAAAATTGCAGTGATTACCGGAGCAGGGAGTGGTATCGGACAAGCAATTGCAAAACTATTTGCACAACAAGGTGCTTGGGTTCATCTGCCAGAACTGCAACTGGCTGCGGCTCAGCAAACGCTTGATTCTATAGAGGCCGATGGATATAAGGGAATGGCCTATGCATGTGATATAACAGATGCCGATCAGGTTGCTGCTGTGATGCATGCGATTGGGGAATTTGATATATTAGTAAACTGTGCAGGCATTGCGCATGTGGGAACAGCTACCACTACATCTGCACAGGATTTTGAAAGGGTTTTTCAAGTGAATGTAAAAGGTACTTATCATTGCCTCCATTATGGCATTCCACAAATACAAAAAAGAGGGGGAGGGGTTATTTTGAATGTAGCTTCCATTGCAGCACTTACTGGTATTCCCGATCGATTTGCTTATAGCATGAGTAAGGGAGCTGTGCATGCGATAACGATGAGTGTGGCCCGCGATTACCTCTCGCATAATATTCGCTGTAACTCAATCTCCCCTGCCCGGGTGCATACACCATTTGTAGATGGGTTTATTGCCAAAAATTATCCCGGTCGTGAAACCGAAATGTTTCAGCAACTCGCTGCCAGTCAGCCCATGGGCCGTATGGGAAATGTGGAAGAAGTGGCTCAATTAGCAAATTATCTCTGCAGCGATGCAGCATCCTTTATTTCAGGAAACGATTATCCTATAGATGGTGGATTTATAAATTTGAGTCATTAAACCCTTACTTGCATTATGAAAAAAATTAGTTTACTTTTCTTTTCTCTTTGCGCACTAATGGTACAAGCACAAACCTATACCCCAACACCTGCCAACCTCGCTGCCCGAAAGCAATTTCAGGATATGAAGTTTGGTATGTTTATACACTGGGGCGCTTCCAGTGTATTGGGAAATGGTGAATGGGTAATGAATAACCGGAATATCCGTGTAAAAGAATATCAGAACTTACAACGCGTATTCAATCCCATCGATTTTGATGCCAAAGCCTGGGTAGATGCGGCGCAGGGGGCCGGCATGAATTATATCACCATCATTACCCGCCACCACGATGGATTTAGTAACTGGGATACCCGCGAGTCGGATTGGAAAATCACCCGTACCCCTTATGGGAAAGATGCGTTGAAACAATTGGCAGATGAATGTCATAAACGGGGCATCAAAATATTCTTTTATTATTCACTGCTAGATTGGTATCGCAGCGATTATCAATATGAAACTGGTAAAACCGGGAAGGGAACTGGCAGAACAGCAAAGAGTGATTGGAATAGCTACATCCGATTTATGAAGGCACAGCTAACCGAACTGTTAACCCAATATGGGGAGGTGTCAGGGATTTGGTTTGATGGCCATTGGGATCAGCTGGATAATGATGTAGATAAAACGCTCACTTCGAAAGTGAATTGGCACTATGATGAAATATATGAATTGATTCATCGGCTGCAACCTGCTTGCATGATAGGCAATAATCACCATTTGTTACCCTTGCCTGGAGAAGATTTTCAGATGTTTGAAAAAGATTTACCCGGAAATAATACTACCGGTTTTGGTGGGGCTGACATTTCTACTTTGCCTTTAGAAACCTGTGAAACAATGAATGATTCCTGGGGGTATAACATCACCGATCGAAAATATAAATCAGTACCCGCACTTATTCACTACATGGTTAATGCAGCTGCGCATGATGCCAATTTTTTATTGAATGTAGGACCAATGCCAACTGGAAAAATTCAGCAAGAGTTTACGGATACCCTTGCAGCCATGGGGAAATGGATGCAGAAGAATAGCAGCAGCATCTATGGAACCCGGGGTAATATTATTCCTCCTCAGGATTGGGGAGTGGTAACGGGCAAAGACAAAACCTTTTATATTCATATTTTAAAATCAACCGGGTTGCCGTATGTTTTTATACCTGGGCTAAAAGCTACTATACTTTCGGCGCAGCAACTTGTGGGTGGAAAGAAAGTTCGCTTTCAGCAGCAAGCGGAAGGCGTATTTGTTTATCTGGAAGGGATTAGCACAGATTCGATTGATACGATTATTCAATTAAACTATTGATATATGAAATTAGTGCGTTGGGGATTGAACGGAGAAGAAAAACCTGGAATTTGGGTTGACGGCAAAATGCTGGATTTGTCGGCACATATTCGGGATTATGATGCTGCCTTTTTTGCAGGGGGAGGATTACAGCAATTAACAGCAGTGCTTGAAAGCCATTCATTTCCCGTTTTACCAGCAAACATTCGTTTGGGTTGCCCGGTTGCCAATCCTTCAAAAATCATTTGTGTTGGGTTGAATTATGCAAAACATGCTGCCGAAACCGGCGCAGCTGTTCCCACAGAACCGATTATTTTTTTAAAAGCAACTTCAGCAATTACAGGTCCTTATGATGCTATTCATATACCCCGCAATTCAACCAAAACCGATTGGGAAGTTGAGTTAGCCGTTGTGATAGGAAAGCGCGCCAGTTATGTAACCCTAGAGACGGCGATGGATTATGTGGCGGGATATTGTTTGCATAATGATGTGAGTGAACGAGCCTTTCAGTTAGAGCGGGGTGGTACCTGGGATAAAGGAAAAGGCTGCGATAGTTTTGCGCCTTTGGGTCCGTGGTTGGTAACAAAAGACGAAATTCCCAATCCACATAATCTGCGGCTATGGCTTAAGGTGAATGAACAAACAATGCAGGATGGTAATACCGATGATTTGATTTTTGATATTCCTACACTGGTTTCTTATATCAGTTCATTTATGACGCTCTTACCCGGTGATATCATTTCAACCGGAACTCCTTCTGGTGTGGGTATGGGAATTAAACCAGTACCCATTTACCTGAAGCCCGGTGATGTGGTTGAATTAGGGATTGATGGACTGGGCTGTGCCCAACAAACCGTTGTAGCATCTTAATATTTTTTGTATATGCATTTACAATTAACCAATAAGGTAATTATAGTAACTGGCGGAGCTCGCGGTATTGGAAGGGCTATTGTAAAATTACTGGCCGATGAGGGGGCTATTCCGGTGATTGTGGGTAGACATGCTGCTGAAAATCAAGCATTGGTAGATGAATTGAAGGAGGCTGGAAAAGCAGCTGGCGAGGTAACCATTGAATTAGCAGCAGTAGGCCAGTTGGAGTCGGTAGTAGCTAACATCATCCACCAATTTGGTAAAATAGATGGATTGGTGAATAATGCTGGTTACAATGATGGGGTAGGATTAGAGAATGGAAATTATGCTGCCTTTATGGAAAGTTTGCATAATAACCTGGTACATTATTATATGATGGCGCACTATTGCTTGCCCTGGCTAAAAAAATCAACCGGGGCG
>JBIINW010000186.1:0-5335 GCA_044337245.1 Sediminibacterium sp.
AATCCCAAGGCCACTCTCTTTGTGCAAGAATATATCCGAAAGCAGGGGGAGGAATTAGAAAAAATGAAATTTTGGGGTAAGCCCTATTTCGATTTGTACGACAATATTCTTACCCAGTATGATATTCCCAAAGAAATGAAATACCTGAGCGTGATTGAAAGTCATCTCACCCCCGGTTTAGTTTCTTGGGCTGGTGCGGTAGGGCCTTGGCAACTGATGGCAGATGAAGCGCATCGCTTTGGTTTAAAAACCGGCTACCACGATGAGCGTACCGACTTTTACAAAAGTACCCATGCTGCTGCCCGTTTGATGAAAGAATTATATGCCGAGTTTGGTGACTGGTTGTTGGTGGTAGCAGCTTACAATGGAGGAGCAGGTAGAATGCGCCAGGCCATCCGGAAATCGGGAAGTCGAGATTTTTGGGATCTGCAATATTATTTGCCGGAAGAAACCCGTAACCACGTTAAAAAATTTATTGGCACCCACTATATTTTTGAGGGAACTGGAGGGGTAACCACCTTAACCGCTGCAGAAACGGCCCGTCAAAAAGCACTAACGCCTCAACCCCTGCCTGATTTATCTGCAACCCACGATAAGATTTATATCAGCGGCCGATATCTGAGTTCTATAGTAGCTCCCGCCCTGGGAATTGAGTTGGCGAATTTTTTATCGGTAAATCCCGCTTTCGACCGAGAACTGGCTGCTGGAAAATTATATCCGATGCAGCTTCCATCCGGCACCGGTAAAAAAGAATTATTCGAAGCTAAAAAATCAACCCTATTGATGGAGTCGCTGCAAAAAATACTGCAGGGGGCTGAAGCTATCCGCTAGTATTTTCCTTTCCCAATTGCAGCATTGCTTTTCCTTTCAGTAAACATTCTTCGTATTCCTGCTCAGAATCACTTTGTGCTGTTATTCCTCCGCCTACCTGAAAACTTACATTCCGTTCACCTTCTAGGTATACCAAACTTCGGATAACTACATTAAAATCAAAATCTTTATTCGGTTTAATATAGCCTACACTGCCAGAATAAATTCCTCTGGCAACTGCTTCGTATTTGTCTATCAGTTCCATCACTTTTCGTTTGGGGGCACCCGTCATGCTGCCCATAGGAAAAGTATTGCTGAAAATATGCAGCAGAGAGCAGCCTGAATTCAATTCGCCCTCTACCGTAGAAATTAATTGGTGCACCTGCGAAAAACTATACAGGCCTAGCAGTTCGGTAACGGCTACGGTTCCTTCGCGGCAAATGGTACTTAAATCATTTCGAACCAAGTCTACTACCATGATATTTTCGCTGCGGTTTTTAGCGCTGCCTAGTAACGATGCTTTTAGCTGTTCGTCTTGTTCTGTATTGAACAAATTGCGCCGAATGGTTCCTTTAATAGGCTGAGAGCGGAGCCGGCTTCCTTTTTTTTGTAAAAATCTTTCCGGACTGGCACAAAATAAATACCGATTTTCATTTTTGTAAAAGCAGGAAAAGGGACTGGGAGAAATTTGCATGAGTAACCGATAGGTTTGCAGGGGATCGAGGGTGGTGTTGGGTGCAACAAAAGCTTGACAGTAGTTGATTTCGTAGCAGTCGCCTCTTTGGATATGCTGTAAAATATCGGTTACCTGTTGGAGGTATTTCTCTTTGGATATAGCCGGCGTGAAATGAATTGGAGGAAATTTGTTGGCAAGTGGTTGGGGGATAATGCTGGTAATATCCCGAAAAATCTTTTCGGGTTCTGGCAACCAGGTTTGAATGGTAAGACTATCCGTTTGGAGGTTGATAACGGTTTCAGGACAAAAAAAGAAGTGATGGGGAAAGTGCCCGGTTGGAATATTGGGCTGGGGAAGTTTCAGGTAAGCATGCATGGCATGATAACCCAGGTGACCAAAGACCCAGTCGTTACAGGTTTCTAGTTGTTCAAACAGGGTATCAATGGAGCAGTTAGCAGGAGCAATTGAACTACCACCGGCTGCTGCCAAGCATTGGGTAGTTTCTCCGGAAACTGAAAAGTGGTGGGAATCTAACAAGCAGCTATTCGAAAAACGATTGCACCATGCTAGCAGCTGCTGTTTGAACAACAAAAGATTGCTTGGAACAGGAAACGATTGAACGCTTCTTTCAGGCACAGTATGGGGTAGGTTTAGAAATCGTCATCGTCATCATCAAATCCGCCAGATTTATCATTAAAAAGATCGAATTCTTTAAAATCTTCGTCCAATTTAAAGTCGTCGTCTTCTTCTCCCTTTTTCTTTCCAGCACCAGCTTTAGCGGTTCCTTTGCTTTTGGGTATATCAAACTCGTCGAAGTCGGGATCCCAATCATCTTCTTCGGTTGATTTTTCCCAATCATCTTCTTTGTCATCTACTTCATCATCATCTTCTTCATCAGAAGATGCGCGGGTAGATTTAGAAGCGGTGGTTTTTTTAGGGGTTCCCGGTTCATCATCTTCTAAATCATCCAACTCCTCATCATCTAATGGTTGCTTAGATTTTGAAGAAGCTTTAGGTGCGGAAGAAGAGTCCTTCGCGGTTTTTTTTGGGGAGGATTTCGGATCCTTATCTAATTTGGCTGCCATATTCCAAAATGATTTATAACGTAAATTTTAAACGCATTTTAATACTAACCAAAAAAATTTTTCCTTTTGTAGGATTTTTTTTTACAAATGCACTATTTGGTCTCTTCCCGGACCGTTAGAAACCACGGTAACAGGGGCTCCCACATAAGCATTAATATATTGAATATATGATTTCATATTCTCTGGTAATAGTTCCGAACTTTTGATGGAAGTGGTATCTGTATTCCATCCAGCAAAGCTTTCCAGCACGGGTTCTATAGTAATGCCGTTCATCTGATAGGGAACTTGCCGGGTAGTTGTTCCGTTTATGGAGTAGTCGGTGCACATTTTCAATTCTTCAAATCCGTCTAACACATCGGCTTTGGTCATTATCATTTGGGTAACGCCGTTTAACATGCTGGCATATCGCAGGGCTACCAGGTCAATCCAACCGCAACGGCGGGGCCTTCCGGTGGTTGCACCAAACTCACTACCCGTTTTGCGGAGTAATTCGCCGGTTTCATTTTCCAATTCAGTAGGGAAGGGGCCGCCACCTACTCGGGTACAATAGGCTTTGGTAACACCCATCACTTCGCCAATCTGGCGGGGAGAAACGCCCAATCCGGTACAAACCCCAGCAGAAATGGTATTGGAAGAAGTAACAAAGGGGAAAGTGCCGAAGTCGATATCCAGCATACTTCCCTGTGCCCCTTCGGCCAGTACTTTTTTTCCGGCACTGATTTGTTCGTTGATAAAATATTCTCCGTTTACTACATTCAGCGAACGAAGAAACTCCAATGCTTCAAAAAATTCTTCTTCCCAGGCGGTAATGTCTTCTACGAAATGAAAATTATCCAGCAACTTTTGATGTTTCAGCCGAAGCTTGATGTATTGGGTGGTGAAGTTTTTATGCAGTAGGTCGCCCACTCGCAGTGCATTTCTTCCGGTTTTATCCATATAAGCCGGACCAATGCCCTTGAGGGTGCTGCCAATTTTGCTTTCGCCTTTTTGCATTTCCGAAGCTTTATCCAGAGCCCGATGGGTAGGTACAATGATATTGGTGCGCTCAGAAATGAAGAGGTTCTTTTTTACATCAATGCCAAAAGCAGCCACTGCATCACATTCCCTTTTAAGGGTAACAGGATCTAGTACCACTCCATTTCCAATGATGTTGATGGTATTTTGATGAAAGATACCCGAGGGTATTTGGTGTAATACCATTTTTTTGCCTTCCACATAAAGGGTATGTCCGGCATTGGGCCCACCCTGAAAGCGGGCAATGATATCGTACCGGGGAGCAAAATAGTCTACTATTTTACCCTTTCCCTCATCTCCCCACTGCATGCCCAAAATAACATCTACCATACAAGTATAAATTAATACGCCACAAAAATAAGTGAAGCCACTCTGTAAATTGCGATAATGTGCAATAAATTATTACGGTGTGTATAACTGAAAGTAAGCAGCGTATTTATCCGAGGGCAGCATCGGTTTCAAAACGTTCTACCCTTTGAATACCCTGCAACGAGGTAAGTCTTGCTACCAGTTCATCCAGTTCTTCTTTGTCGTGCACAAAAACTTTAATGGTTCCTTCAAACATGCCTTCTTTAGATTCAATGCTGAGGCCCGAGATATTGATGCGCAAATCACCACTGATTACGTTGGTAATTTTATTTACCACCCCTACATCATCTAAGCCGATAATCCGCAAACCAGTAAGGAATGAGATTTCCTTATTTTTAGCCCATTTGGTTTTTACAATGCGATGCCCATAATTTGCCATTAGCTGCGGGGCATTGGGGCAGGCAGTTCGATGAATAATCATGCCTTTTCCCGTGCTTACAAATCCAAATACATCGTCTCCGGGAATGGGGTGACAACATTTGGCCAGCTGGTACATGATTTTATCGCTGCTTTCGCCAAAAATGATCAGTTCCGAGTCTTTTTTGCTTACTGGCTTATTGTTTGCTCCTTCTGCCGGATCAATGATGGGCAATTTCGGCTTTGGAAATTCAAGCCGATCGCCATGCAAAATAGCGTCTTTTAACTCGCGCAGGTCGATGGCTTTGGTAGCTATTTTGTAATGGAGATCTAAGGCAGATGGTAACTTATACAATTGCACCAGTTCTTCGATATTATGAAAGTTATAGGCAGCGCCCATATTTTCTAGCCTCCGTTGCAAAGTATATTTCCCTTCTTCGGCAATGGTTCTTTTTTCTTCCCGTAATGCGTCTTTAATTTTGGTTTTTGCCTTGGCAGTAACCACAAATCCCAGCCAGCCTTCTGTAGGCTTTTGTTTGTTGCTGGTAATGATTTCAACCTGATCGCCGCTGCGCAATTTATGACTCAGAGGCACTAGTTTATGATGTACTTTGGCTCCAATACATTTAGAGCCAATGGCACTGTGAATGGCAAAGGCAAAATCCAATGCAGTACTTCCGGTAGGCAACATTTTCACTTCCCCCTTTGGCGTGTACACATAAATTTCTTCTGCGAGGAAGGAGGTTTTAAAATCTTGCAAAAAATCTACCCCATCCGAATCCTGACTGCCCAGTACTTCGCGAATTTGACCGAACCACTTATCAAATCGGTCTTCATCGTTGGTGCCCTCTTTATATTTGAAATGAGCGGCCAGTCCTTTTTCGGCAATTTCATTCATTCGCTTACTACGTATTTGTATTTCTACCCATTTCCCCTGTGGGCCCATTACGGTAGTATGCAGGGCTTCATAGCCATTGTTTTTTGGGTTGCTTAACCAGTCGCGCATTCTTTCGGGGGCGGGGTT
>JBIINW010000137.1:0-7114 GCA_044337245.1 Sediminibacterium sp.
TCTAATACCACATGTTCATTCATCAATAAACGCCAGCCCATGTTGGCATGCACTTTTTTTAACGAATCGAGATTAGCCACTTTAGCTTCAGTAGATTGCCAGGCAACATAATCGCCATAATCATGATTTCCCAATGTACTATAAACGCCTAATGGCGCCTTTATTTTGGCAAAAATTGATTGTAAAACATCCATTTCATCAGCCTTGTTATTTACCAGATCGCCGGTAAAAAGCACCAGATCGGGCTTTTGTTTGTTAATCATATCAACCCCCGCAGCTACCGCCGAGTGATTATCTAAACTGCCACTATGGATATCACTGATGTGTACAATCGTTAACCCCTTAAAATTGGCAGGTAGGTTAGCAAAAGCCAAGGAAACCCTTTTCACATGATAGTTGTACTTATTTCGAAACCCAAATAGCAAAGTACCAAATAAGGTTCCACCCAAACCTAAACCAATCCAACTCATAAAAACAGAACGAGGTATGCGCAAACTACCGGATTCAAGTTCCTGGGCTCCCCTGGAGAAAAAACGCATCACCAGCCAACTCGCACCCCGGCGGAGATCATCCGTAAAAAATACCAACGAGGCCACCATTTTAGAAAGAAATAACCCAACTAATATGGCAAATACATAATTCCTAAAAAAGGGAGATTGTTGCAAATAAGTTAAATAAGGAAATAGTAACAGGGCCAGTAACGTTAACACCGCCAGCGTCCAGTGCAGAGAGAAAACAAACGTTCTGATCCGTTCCGATTGAGGTTGTAATACGGTTTTCAACGACTGAAATACGTACCAATCCAACAACAACATGATTCCGGCAATGATCCACCAAAAGGATGGATTTCTCATATAAATTTCATTAAGTTACAATATCAATCTGCTAACCCTCAACTGGTTAGAAGTAGGCAAAGGTAGTAGGATTAACCCTTGTGAATCTGATAATTTACACAATCGGAGGATATGGGCTTGTAAACGGACTATCAAAGTAAGATTCTTTCAATGGATGCAGCCGAATTTGTATTTTTGGAGTTCGAGCAAACTTTTTATGAACCTGACGTTTTATGGCCATGCCTGTTTTAGTGTTGAAATAAAGGGTATTACCCTTTTATTCGACCCCTTTATTTCACCCAATCCGAAGGCAAAAGGCATTGATATTGAGCAAATTAAGCCTGATTTTCTGTTGGTTTCTCATGGTCATGCCGACCATATTACCGACCTGATAGCAATCGCCCAATCGTCGGGAGCTACCGTAATTTGTGCCTGGGAAATACACGAATGGCTGCAAGAACAGGGTATCACCAACACCCTGCCTATGAATACCGGCGGAAAAAAGGCTTGTTCATTTGGTACTGTAAAATGTGTTGTAGCCCAGCACAGCAGTAGTTTACCGGATGGCAGATATGCGGGTAATCCACTTGGTTTTGTAATTACCAGTTCCGAAGGCAATTTTTACTACAGCGGGGATACGGGCCTAACCCTGGATATGCAACTGATTAGCCAGTTTACAAACCTTGATATCGCTATCCTGCCTATTGGCGACCATTTTACTATGGGTGTGGAAGATGCCATCCTGGCTGCCGATTTTGTGAATTGTAAAACAATTGTTGGCGTACATTACAATACCTTTGAGCCCATTGAAATAGATACCCTTCAGGCACAAGAGGCTTTTGCAGCCAAAGGGAAAAAATTATGGCTGCCGGCAATCGGTACCCGACTGGAATTACATGAATTGAAACAATAAAACGACCTAACCGGTCATGAAGTTATTATGGCAAGAATAATAGGAATCGCCAATCAAAAAGGAGGCGTAGGAAAAACTACCACCGCTATCAATGTTGCTGCCAGTTTGGCCGTGCTGGAATTCAAAACCTTGTTGGTAGATGCAGATCCACAGGCAAATAGCACAACCGGCGTGGGTTTCGACTTGCACAATGTTACCAGCAGCTTGTACGATTGTATGGTAAATAATATCCCTGCCAGCGACGTAATTCTAAAAACGGAAGTGCCTAATTTAGATTTAATCCCCTCACACATCGATCTGGTAGGGGCTGAAATTGAGATGATCAATTATCCCAACCGAGAAAATGTGCTAAAAAATATTCTCGAACCCATCGCCGACCGGTACGATTTTATTGTAATTGACTGCTCCCCTTCATTGGGATTGATTACTGTAAACTCACTAGTAGCCGCCAATAGCGTTATCGTTCCCGTTCAATGCGAATTCTTTGCATTAGAAGGCTTAGGAAAATTGCTCAATACCATAAAAATTATACAAAGTCGACTGAATCCTGCCTTGCAGATTGAGGGAATTTTAATGACGATGTATGATGGCAGACTGAGACTGGGTAATCAGGTGGTAAGTGAAGTGCGTAGACATTTTGACGAGATGGTATTTGATACAATCATACACCGCAATGCCCGACTGAGTGAAGCGCCCAGTGCTGGCAAACCCGTTATATTATTTGATGCCGATAGCAAGGGTAGTCTAAATTACCTCAACCTGGCTAAAGAAATTTTACAGAAAAACGGATATACTAAAATCAGTAATCAAGACAGGATTATTGAATAAAGAATACTTGCATTACCTTATCAAAATTGAAAGATGGCTACACAAAAAAATAACAAAGAGTTGATTGGGAAAGGACTTCGATCGTTGCTAGACAATATCAATACCGAATTAAAAACAACTGAGGGGAATCTGAAAACAGAAGTGGTGAATCAGGTAACGCAAACCGTGCGCATACCGGTAGCGGATATTATAATTAACCCCAAACAGCCCAGGAAGCATTTTAATGAAGAAGCCCTGAAAGAATTGGCGGCATCCCTACAAAAGCATGATATCATTCAACCCCTCACGGTTTCAAAATTATCAAACGGGAAATACCAGCTAATTGCCGGGGAAAGAAGATGGCGCGCCTCTCAGTTGGCAGGATTAAAGGATGTGCCTGTTTATGTGCGACAAGCCAATGATCGGGAATTATTAGAATTGGCGCTGCTAGAAAACCTGCAAAGAGAAAACCTCAACCCCATGGAAATTGCCTTCAGCTATCAACGAATGATGGATGAACTCAATTACACACAAGAGCAGGTTGCAGAAAGTATGGGAAAAGAGAGAAGTACCGTAGCCAATTATATCCGCCTGCTTAAATTACCACCCGATATTCAAAGGTCCGTTCGGGAAGGGACCCTCAGTTTCGGTCACGCGCGCGCACTTATTAATATCAATACAGTTGACCAGCAATTATTTGCCTTCCACGAAATCATAGAAAAACACCTGAGCGTTCGGCAAACAGAGGAACTGGTGAGAAGTCAGTACAAGCAACCCGGAA
Organism: Sediminibacterium sp.; assembly: GCA_044337245.1. Lineage (GTDB taxonomy): Bacteria > Bacteroidota > Bacteroidia > Chitinophagales > Chitinophagaceae > Sediminibacterium. The sequence goes on from JBIINW010000137.1 coordinate 3,335, forward strand.
AAGCCAAAACCACGGCTGCCAAAGGATTACCACCGGCTTATAAAAAAATTGAAGATGTGTTGTCGTCGCATTTCAGTACAAAAGCAAAACTGGTTCATCATCCCAAGGGGCATGGCAGCATAACCCTACCCTATTATTCACTGGATGGATTGAACAAACTGCTGGATGACTTGCACATCACCATCAGTTAAAGCTACCCATGCGAAAGTATTTATTCATTATTGGATTGATTGTTTCGGTTGTATTCAGCAATCATTTATTTGCGCAGCAGACTGAAAAAAATGAGGCAGTACGAGTTAGTGCCGATAGCGTGGTAGTTTCATCTCCCAAAAAAGATACCGTCCCCTATCACGATCCAAAAATTGCTACCCGTCGTTCTGCGCTTATTCCGGGTTGGGGACAAGCATACAACCGCCAGTATTGGAAAATTCCCATTGCCTATGGAATCATTGCTATCCCGGTGGTTATGTATGTTTTTAATAATGATTACTATAAGAAAATGAAATTCGCCTACGATGCTCGTTATAAAGAGCAGTTCTTGAACGATAACAGCGATGTGCCCAAAATAGATCCTGAATTGGTAAATCTTCCCATAAACTCACTGCTCAACTACCGCAATCAATATCGCCGCGACCGGGATTATTCGGTATTATTTTTTCTGATTGCCTGGGGATTTCAGGTGGCAGATGCCACCGTATTTGCGCACCTCAAACAATTTGATGTAAGTAACAATTTAAGTATGCAGGTGAGACCGCAGCTCGACCCGATTTCTAAAAATGCTGGACTATCGCTTACTTTTCAACTCAAATCTCGCTCACCCAAAAGGGCAGATGCCCGATAAATAGCAGCCCCATGAAAATTGCGTTGATTGGTTATGGAAAAATGGGAAAAGCCATTGAAGCCTCCGGATTAGCGAAGGGTGATACTTTTCCCCTGATTATTGACCTACATAATCAGGAAGACTTAACGCCAGAAAAATTAAGGGAGGTAGATGTAGTAATTGAATTTACTGGCCCCCATTCGGCTGTTGCCAATATTAAAGCCTGTTTGGATGCCGGCGTACCGGTTGTTTCGGGAAGTACCGGATGGCTGGAACAGTGGAATGAGGTAGTGCAATATTGTGAGGAAAAAGATGGCTGTATGATTTATTCCAGCAATTATAGTATAGGCGTAAATCTCTTTTTCGAGGCCAATTCCTGGCTGGCAAGAATGATGCGACAGTATCCCGAATACAAGGTATCAATGGAAGAAATTCACCATACCGAAAAAAAAGATGCCCCCAGTGGTACGGCCATCACGCTGGCGGAAGCCATTCTGGCAGAGCGAAATGATATCAATCGATGGGTGAATGTTGCTTCACAGGAATCTGATCAACTGGCCATCATCAGCACCCGAAAAGACCCCGCCCCCGGAACCCATATTATTAGGTACAGCTCTCCCATTGATGATATAGAAATTACCCATACCGCCCACAACCGAACCGGCTTTGCGAATGGCGCTTTATTGGCTGCGGATTTTACCAAAGGGCGAAAAGGAGTATTCAATATGAAACAGGTATTGGGCATCTAAATAAATTAAAAAAAAACTTGCTATCTTGCTAAGGCTATGCTATCGAAGAAAACACAATACGCATTTAAAGCCCTTACCTACCTGGCAGAACACCAGGAAGCAGGTCCAGTATTGATTGCAGATATAGCCAAGCAGAAAAAAATTCCCTTAAAATTTCTAGAAAATATTTTACTACAACTGAGAAAAGAAGGTATTCTGGAAAGTAAGAAAGGAAAAGGGGGCGGCTATTACTTTAAAACTCCTCCCCACTTAGTTCCCCTTTCCCGGGTAATGAGATTACTAGAAGGACCCATTGCTTTATTACCTTGTGTGAGTTTGAATTTTTATGAGAAATGTAAGGATTGTGATGAAAAAAAATGCGGACTAAACCGGGTGATGAAATTAGTGAGAGATAATACCCTGAGTGTATTAGATAAAAAAACGGTACAAGATTTAATAGCTTAATTTAAATAACACATTATTATATGAAAAAAATAATCGTCCTCTTTTTACTGCTGCCTTTATTCACTTTGGCGCAGGAAAAATCTGCCCCAGCCAGAGTACCCAAAAACATTGTTCGCTGGAACCTGAGTTCGATGGTATTACGTAACTATCATTTCACTTACGAAAGAGCCGTCAGTCGCAAAATTTCCCTCTCTATAAGCTATCGATATATGCCCACTGGCACCATTCCATTTAAAGATTATTTTGATAACAATCTCGAAAGCGGCGACGTAAAGTTTAATGAGGTAACAGTAGGAAATTCTGCTATCAGCCCAGAAATTCGTTTTTACTTAGGTAAAGGAAATATGAAAGGTTTTTATTTGGCTCCCTACCTGCGATTCTCCACCTTTAACGCAACAACTCCCATTTCTTATACTTCCACATCTGGAGGGCCTGCTGTTGAAAAAACCGGCGATTTTATTGGAAAAGTAACGGCCACCAGTGGTGGGATTATGTTGGGCTGGCAGTTTAATTTATCGAAGAAACTCTTATTAGATTTTCAGATTATCGGTGCCCATTATGGCAGTTGCAATGGAAACTTAGATTTGGTTACGGTTGTTCCTCTTTCCCCATCCGATCAAACCTCCTTGCAAAACAGTTTAAATGGTATTAAAATTGAACCTTTCAATATCACTAGCACGGTAAACAGCAGCGGAGCCAATATCAAGGTTTCCGGACCTTGGGGTGGAATCCGCGGTGCCAATATCGGTATAGGGTTCCGGTTTTAATCCAGGTGCAATCAGTGAATCTTGCGGCCCTTGTTTTCGGGGTGATTCGTAAGCATGTCAACCGTCATTTTATCTAAATCGAATGCCGGTTTCCAGCCCCAGTCGGCATTTGCCACTGAATCATCTATGCTTTGCGGCCAACTTTCAGCAATTGCCTGCCGGTAATCGGCCTGATACTGGATAGAAAAATCGGGTAGATACTTTTGTATAGAAACGGCAATTTCTTCAGGAGAAAAACTCATGCCTGCTATGTTATAGGATGTACGCACAGAAACTGTTTCAGCAGGGGCCTCCATCAGCTCTAAGGTTGCCCGCAATGCATCTGGCATATACATCATCGGCAAATACGTATCCTGCTTCAAATAGCATTTATAGTTGCCATTTACCAGTGCTTCCTGATAAATTTCTACTGCATAATCGGTAGTACCTCCGCCCGGTAAAGATTTATAGCTAATTAACCCCGGATAGCGAATACTGCGCACATCCACCCCAAAACGAGTATAATAATAATTACACCAGAATTCCCCCGCATATTTACTGATGCCATACACAGTGGTGGGTTCTATAATCGTCTGCTGTGGACAGAATTGTTTAGGAGAAGTTGGCCCAAATACCGCAATACTACTGGGCCAATAAACTTTATGGAGTTTTTCTTCACGGGCAATATCCAACACATTCAATAAGCCCTGCATATTCAGGTGCCAGGCAAGATGCGGATTTTTTTCACCAGTGGCAGATAACATAGCTGCTAGCAAATAAATCTGCGTAATATTTTGCCGGATTACCTGCACATGCAACATTTCCTTATTCATCACATCTAAACTCACATAGGGCCCCGTATCTTTTAACAGCGGATTCTCTTCACGCAAGTCGGATGCAATCACCTGGGCATTCCCATACATTTTTCGGAGTGCCAGTGTGAGCTCAACGCCTATTTGCCCTGAGGCACCAATTACCAAAATCTTATCTTTTCTTGCAGGCATATCATTCGATTGAGTTG
>JBIINW010000138.1:0-7105 GCA_044337245.1 Sediminibacterium sp.
GAGAAAGTTGCGGGTTACCATAGGTTCAAATTATTTTCTCAAAAGGATATAACGTAAAATTACTGCTTTTAGTGATATTTAAATAGGTAAAAAATGATGGGTTTCATTTAATTTTATGCATTGAATCATATCAACTATGCGTAAGTATGTTTTTATAGGATTGGTTTTCCTGCTGACAGGGAATACTTGCCTTGCCCAGCAAGATTCTACCCCACCTCCTAAAGATATCAGCCTGCTGGCCGAATTTATCAATGCCGACTACGAAATGGGCACTATACCCATGGGTAAAGACACCGATTTTAACGTGTATATCAAAAATATCTCTTCATCCGATACCTTACTGATTGTAGACGTGAAAGTAGGTTGCGGGTGCACCACCCCTAAATTTCGTAGCAACGAGCCCATACTTCCGGGTAAATCAACCTACATAACCCTGGGATTCAATGGCAGTGCGGGCGGTGATTTTACCAAATTTGCTGATATCATTTTTAAAACCGGTCAATCCAAGCAAGTGAAATTTCATGGGGTAGCTGTGGCTGAACCAGTGCCGGCAACTCCTGCCAAAAAACAATAATGCCCGATGAAATTCACCGGGCATCCATAAGATTAGTAAAACTGAGGAATTAGAATCTCTCCAGTTCGGAGAAGAAGAAATTTCCTTCTATCGCTGCATTTTCATCGCTGTCGCTGCCATGCACGGCATTTTCGCCAACTGATGCTGCATATTTTTTCCGGATGGTACCTTCTTCCGCCTGGGCCGGGTTAGTGGCACCAATTAACTTACGGAAATCGGCTACGGCATTGTCTTTCTCTAAAATGGCCGCTACAATATTGCCACTGCTCATAAAGCCAACGAGTTCTCCATAAAAGGGACGCTCGCTGTGAACAGCATAAAATTTGCCTGCCTGCTCGGGGGTTAAACGGGTCCACTTCATCGCTTTGATGGTAAAACCAGCTTGTAAAATCTGATCTAAAATTCCGCCGGTATAACCTTTTGCAGTGGCATCCGGCTTAATCATAGTAAATGTTCTGTTGCTCATAATGGGGTGTTTTGGCCGGCAAAGGTACGTATTTCCCTTGTTTTAACCGCTCAAAAACCCTTTTTTGCCCCTTTTGAATAAATTCATTTGCCCAATCAGCTCAGAAATTGCAATTTTGCGCTCTCGATGCTACCAATCTCCCAATTTTTTCCCCAATTACAACAACCGGCCCAGGTAGTAATTACCATGCACCAAAAACCCGACGGAGATGCCCTCGGCTCTTCCTTGGGACTGTACCATTTTTTGGTGAAAATGGGTCATGCAGTCACCGTTATCTCTCCTACCAACTGGCCCGATTTTCTCACCTGGCTTCCAGGTATGAAGGAGGTAATTAATTACGAAAACCAACGCGAAAAATCACGTACGCTAATAGCAGCTGCCCAAGTTATTTTTTGCCTCGATTTTAATATACTTCATCGCACAAAATCGCTGGAACCCCTGCTGGAAGAAGCTTCTGCCATTAAAATATTAATCGACCACCACCAGGAGCCTCAGGAAGATGCTTTTCAGTTTGGAGTGAGTGATACCGCTAAAAGTTCTACCTGCGAAATGGTATACGATTTTATTGTACAGTCAGGTAATGATACCCTACTGGATGCGGATATCGCAACCTGTTTGTATACCGGGGTAATGACGGATACGGGCTCGTTCCGCTTCCCCTCAACCTCTGCATCGGTGCACAGAATGGTAGCCCGGTTAAAAGATACTGGTATGAGTCATGCTCAGATTCATGAAGAGATTTATGATAATTTCCTCGAAAATCGTCTTCGATTCATCGGTTTTGCCCTATTGAACCGGATGGAAGTATTTTATGAATATAATACAGCTCTGATGTACATCACCCGGGCCGATTTGCATCATTTTAATATCAAAACCGGTGATACTGAGGGATTAGTGAATTATCTGCTTACCATTCAGGGTATTAAAATGGCGGGATTGGTGATTGACAGAGACGACGAGAGGAAGTGGAGTTTCCGCAGTAAGGGCGGATTTGATGTAAATTCTTTCGCCCGAACCCATTTCGAAGGGGGTGGACATAAAAATGCTGCCGGTGGCAGAAGCAGTGAATCTGTAGAAATGAATGTGAAAAAGTTCAGGGATATATTACCTTCGTACCAAAACCAGTTACAATAAATGAAAAAATTACTACCGCTGTTATCAGCACTGGTATTGCTTGCAAGCTGCAATCAGTATCAAAAAACACCCTCAGGTATCGCCTATAAAATCTCCGGTAACAGCAAAGAGAAGATCAAGCAAGGTCAGATCTTTAAATACCACATGGAGTACAAGGTACCTCCAAAAGATTCGGTATTCAACACTACATTCGAACACCTACCCGGCTTTATGATGTTCGATTCGGCCCGCGTTTCTCCTCACAGCTATCTCGAACTGATTAGCAAAGTAGGAGAGGGAGATGAAGTAACTTTTTCTTTAAGTGTAGATACGCTTAAAAAATTTGGGGTATTAGAATACAACCAAATCTTCCACCGCAACGATGTAATCAAAGGGAAAATGAAAATTCTGAAGATTTTTAAAGGAGAGGAAGAAGCCAATGCCGATTATAAAAAAGAAATCGACCTCGAAAAGAATCGCGAATTAGACCTGCTAAAAAAATATGTGAAAGAAAAAGGCATCACTGCTAAAGAATTGCCTTCAGGTGTGATGGTTCAGATTGAAAAAGAAGGAGAGGGCAGTAAGCCAGACTCCGGCCAAACAGTTCTGGTGTTATACAAAGGATACTTCCCCGATGGCAAAGAATTCGATTCTAACAATAGCCCGAAATCTCCTAATAAAAATCCGCTAACCATTCAGGTGGGTGCCGGTGGTGTTATTCCCGGTATGGAAGAAGGGATTCGTAGTTTTGGAAAAGGTGGCAAGGGTAAGATATTTATCCCTGCATTGATGGGTTATGGCATGGGTGGTCAGCCCCCAATTATTCCTCAGTATGCTAATTTGATTTTTGATGTGGAAGTAATTGATGTGATGGCAACACCTCCACCTCCTCCTACATCGGCTCCTCAGATGCCACCGATGAGAAGATAATTATTGAAAGCGATTAATAGATTCAAATAAACGGCGCCCAGCTTTGGGTGCCGTTTATTTTATAAAAGGTTGGTCAATTGAATGGCTTCCCGAGCTGCAGCAACATCATGCACCCGCAAGATGGCCGCACCCCGCAACAACCCGGCAGTATGCAAAACCGAAGTACCATTGAGTGCCTGATCAGCAGTAATGCCCAAAGTTTTATAAATAAGTGATTTACGCGAAACCGCCAGCAGCAAAGGATAGGGGAGGGAAGTGAAAACCGAAAGCTGTTGCAACAGCAAAAAATTTTCTTCTATCGTTTTGCCAAATCCAATCCCGGGGTCGAGAATTATATCGGTAATGCCCGCCTGCTTACAAGCTGCAATACGCTCTGTAAAATAATCATATACCGTTGTAAGTATATCCCGTTGCGCCGGTTTTTCGTGCAGGGTTTCGGGGGTTCCGGAACTATGCATCAATACATAAGGAACCTTACAACTGGCAATGGTGGTAAGCATATGCTCGTCCCATCTACCCCCACTGATATCATTAATAATAGATGCCCCCGCTTCAACAGCTTGTTTGGCAACGCCAGAACGGAATGTATCAACCGATAAAATGGCTTCTGGAAAACGCTGATGGATTATTGCTATCACCGGAATCACTCGCCTGAGTTCTTCCTCCTCCGAAACAGACTCACTACCCGGTCGGGTACTCACTCCGCCTACATCCAACAAGTGTGCCCCTTCTTCTAAAAATCGGGCGGACTGCCGCAAAGCCTCCTCCACCCCGCTAACCCGGCTGCCGGCATAAAATGAATCGGGAGTACTATTTACAATGCCCATAATCAAGGGTTGATCAAAATAGCACAATCTTCCCCGCAGGTTGAGCGAAAACTTAAAAGGTATTCTAGTATCTTGCATCTTGTTGAGGGCTGTTGGCCGGCCACTGTAAAAGTAAACTGAAAATGACGAATACCAACCTCCAATATGACCAGGCAATTAATGAATGCCGCGAAATTTTTATCCGAAAAACCAAGGATTACGGAACTGCCTGGCGGGTATTACGCACCATTTCGGTGGTAGATCAGATTTTTATCAAGGCCCTGCGCATCAGAACCATTCAAGATTTGCAAACACAAAAAGTAGGAGATGATATTCCCTCTGAATTTAAAGGAATTATCAACTATGCTGTTATCGGCCTGATGCAGTTGCACCTCGGAAATCCCCAGGTAGAAGATGTGCCCGTAGAAATAGTTGAAAATTTATATACCCAACAAATTCAGCTGGCAAAAGATACCATGCAAAATAAAAACCACGACTATGGGGAAGCCTGGCGAGATATGAGTCAGCAAAGTTTTGCCGATCTGATTCTGATGAAACTGATGCGCATTAAACAGATTTTGTTGAATGATGGGAAAACCCTGATAAGCGAAGGTATTGATGCCAATTATGTAGATATTATTAACTATGCCGTTTTTGCCCTGATACTAATGGCAGAAGGAAAACATGCAACTGTATGAAAACATTCATTACTCTAATCAGATGGTTCGTAGGACTACTATTTATTTTTTCCGGATTAATCAAAGCCAATGACCCCTTAGGTCTCAGCTACAAAATGCAGGAATTTTTTGAAGTGTGGGGTATGCATTTTATGAATCCCTATACTTTGTCGCTCTCGCTGTTGATGAATGTTTTTGAAGTGCTCGCGGGAGTAGCCCTGATTATTGGCTGGCAGATGAAATGGTTTTCGGGTTTATTGCTGTTGCTGATTATTTTCTTCACCTTTCTTACCGGCTATGCATTGTTTTCTGGTAAAATAAAAACCTGTGGCTGCTTTGGTGATTGCTTGCCACTTACGCCCGCACAATCCTTTATGAAGGATCTGTTACTGTGGGCTTTAATCATCCTAATTCGATTCTCATTAAAAAGTATAACACCGTTGTTTTCTACCCGTGTTTCCCTTACTTTATTAATAGTAGTAGTAGTTGCCACGGCAGGGGCTCAAGGATATGTATTAAAAAATGCACCCTTTGTAGATTGTCTTCCGTATAAGCAGGGAAATAACCTGCTCGAAAAAATGAAAACGCCTGTCGGAGCTATTCCCGATAGCTTTTCGATTGAATTTACTTATTTGAAAAATGGAAATAAGCTAAACTTTGACGCTGATCATTTTCCGGAAGATTTCGATTCAACGTATACCTATGTTGACCGGAAGGATCGACTCGTGAAAAAGGGTAATGGTTTACAGGCGGCTATTTTAGATTTTTCATTACAAACCCTTTCAGGCACTGATACTACCGCCGCTTTATTAAATAGTAATAGCAACTATTTGCTGGTATTGGCACTCAATTTCGATGGCGTGAATGATTGGAAAGCTTCCTTTGAATCGGTAAAAGCTGCCGCACAACAAAAAGGATTGGCGCTTTGGTTGGTAACTGCCGATGCCACTACCGCCCAGCAATTATTTCCCGGAGAAACTGTATTGATTTGTGATGCGACTGTAATTAAAACTGCTGCCCGTGTTCAGCCCACTTTCTTTTTGATGCAGGGCGCCAACATACAAGGAAAATATCCTTATACGGGCGCATCAACTTTAATTGGAAAATTACCTTAAAAAAATACGCATAAAAAAGCGGTTGTGTTTTGTAAACTAAGTTCACTTAACACAACCGCAAAATCTAGCATCGTATTTATGGCAAGCCAGATTCTAAGGGAATTATTTTTTCATCATTCCTTTTACTACGCCAATAATGGCCATCAGCGCACCACCACCCACACCGCCACCGGCGAGGTTTTGAATAATGCTGCTAACATCCATAGAGGCACCAGCATCACCACCCATGCCGAGCATGCCTAAAAGCTGACCACCAAGGCCACCGCCCAGAATGCCGGCAATAGAATTACCTACGGTTCCTAATGAAGATTTTGGCAATAATTTTCCTGCCAGATTGCCTCCTACAGCGCCGGAAGCCAGTTGAATTAACAAGGGTACAATGTCCATAATAAATTGGTTTTTGGGGTTTTGAATGTTAAAAACTACCTATTTTGTTTAACATTTCCAAATAAAATGAATAAAAAATTGGATACATAAATAAAAAATATTATTTATGTATTCCTTGAATTAGGGGAATTTATTGAGCGAAAGCCTGATAAAATCGGGGATGAATCAATTTATTGAATAATCACTTCCTTCACTACTTCTTCCCCAAAAGCCTCATTTACTCGGCTGATGATCTGGGGTTTTTGGTACATCAACTCCTGCTTTAATGGGCCCACATGGGTTTCGATAAATAATTTGTGGTGTATGATTTGTATCCGTGTAGTGTATTGTGCGATGGTTTTTCCCATGATGTTTTCCCAAATCTCTTCAATGCGGGCAGCCTGCACGCCATCGCGCAAACGACTTTTCGCTAAAAACTGGCGAATTACTTCACTGATATGCAGGGTGGCCATGCGTCAAAAGTAGGGATTTAAAGCTTAGTAAGCTGCACCTATCGACGTGTTGCTTAAATAGACAATAATTGATACCGAACCCCCAGTTGTTGTAACTGGGCTTCCAGTCTATCTGCATGGGTATCGGTAATAAAAACCTGAGATCGCCCTTCTATACAAACCCGGTGCAATAATTGATTCATGCGCTCGCTATCCAATTTTTCGAATAAATCATCCAATAACAAAATAGGAGGGAAGCCCTTGTTTTCTTCCAACACTTCCCATTCAGCCAGTTTTAGGGCGAAAAGCAAACTTTTTCTTTGTCCCTGCGATGCCTCTTGTTTAAATAGTTCCTTGCCCATATTAAAAATCAAATCATCGCGGTGAGGGCCCCGGGTGGTTCTGGCAAGCAGGATATCTCTGTTTTGTGTTTCCACCAGCAGGCTGGCAAAAGAATGCAGCAATAAATTACTTTCATACCGAATTTGCAATCGATCTTCCCGGTTGGCAATTTGAAAATAGATATTGCTAATACGGGGTAAAAAATCGGCTAAAAAAGCCTGTCGGGTAATAAAGATATGGTTACCATGGGTGCACATTTGTTCA
>JBIINW010000020.1:0-23562 GCA_044337245.1 Sediminibacterium sp.
CCAAGCCCGTTCACTGTGATTTTCTCCAGGAAAATATTGAGTAATCCAGTTCTTTTCCGAAAAACCTTTTGCCTTCATTACCGCATCTGCTTTAGTTTGTAGCGGCGGATATAAAGCATCTAACCCCTGATCTCCATAATCGAAATAAAGGCGGTGACTAGAAGGATCGGGTAAATGATCACGTATATATCTAACAAATGCCTCAGGTACGGGATTATTGTCTACATGAAAAGTACCCGGCCAATGTGTGCTAAAGCAGGCTGCCCCGCCAAATACCTTTGGATATTCGCAGATGGCATATAATGAGATGAGTCCGCCCATACTGCTGCCCGCAATAAATGTATGGGCTCTATCAGTATAGGTGGAATAGGTGCTATCGATATAGGGTTTTAGTTCCTCCACCAGAAATTGTAGATAATTATCAGATGTTGGTGTAAAGCCTTCTTTTGTTCTGGCAGCTATTTGTAATTCGGCGGTAATCGAATCCTTTTCCGCCGGAAATAAACCCTCATGGGGTTTTTGTGGGAAGTACTCTGCATGACGGCTTTGTTGGCCATTCCAGATTCCTACCACCAATACATCCTGAATAGTTTGTGCTTGCATTAATTTGTCAAGCACATCATCTACATCCCAGCTTTGATGGTTCCAGGTAGTATTGGAATCATAGAGGTTTTGGCCATCGTGCATATATAATACCGCATACTTCTTATTCGGATTATAGTTGGCAGGTAGCCAAATATCTATATTTCGGGCGGCAACATATTTAGAAGGAAAATTCTCTGCCCGCTGAATAGTTCCGGAAGCGGGAACGGGTAACTGTGCAAGGGCAAAGTGGTTAAGAAATACAACGCAGCAAATCAATATCTTTTTCATTACAATTTGTGTTATTAGCTCGGGAAATTTAGATTACTCAAATTTACTGCTTCTAACTACAGTCTGCGAGCTTACATAATGATTTGGGGCAGGAAATATTGCATTTGCACAAAAAGGGCGTATTAATAATAGGGGGTGGTAATATGGTTCATAACCTGCGGATGGTGGCCTGGGATAAACTGAATGGGCCGGCGTATGGCTTCGACTGGGCCATAGAAATAAATCAGGTTTTAAAAGACCGAATCTTTCAGCACAATCATGCTTCACTGATTCAATATGAAAAACTAGGTAGGGAAGCGATGCTCGCTACTACTATTCTGGAACATTATTTACCGCTGCTGTATTCATTGGGGTTGCGGGGGAAAGAAGAGGGGGGTTAGTTTTTTTAATGATCTGCCGGTGGGCAGATCATTACACATGACTTCCGTAAAAATTGGATGAAAAAATCGCATGTTAAAAAAAATTTATATTGGCTTTTGGAAAGTTCAGAACTTTCCAAAAGTTCTGAACTTTCCAAAAGGTATATTTTCTACTACTACTTTTTTAGCTGATTAACATCCGCTAAAACACGTTGCATATCCTCTTGCCTCGTAGCATTATAAACGCCCCGAATATGCTGATTCAGATCCACCAAAAATAACTTATCCTAATGCAAAAAAGTACTGGTATCCCCCTACGTATTATCATCCGCAAAAAACGAATTTTTACCTAATCTTTATATCGCAGCTTTATCACACTTAAAAAATACCAAGATGCACAAGGATGCCAGGAAAGAAACAAATATGATAAATGCATATGCTCAATTATTGGTCGCTAAGCCAATTTAATGGATATTGAAATGGATTAACAGGAGACCTCATTTATGATAAATAAAAAAAGTAAGCGTAATCATTTTAATTATTATTAACCCCATTATCTATCCAACAAAAAATTGCGTTTTTACCCACGTTATTCAGCCACCCTCCTTTTCGCATCCGACATGCCTATAGGATATTTTACTTTACTGTTCTCCATCATGAACTGTTCGACATTTGTTTTAGCAGTAATTACCAGATCGTCGTGACATCTAGCTGTATTGCAAGATTTATCTATAATCGGCTTTACTCTATTAATAAAAGAAATGGTGAATCACAGGAAGATTCAACAGAAGTTTTATTACAACTAGTTAACTGAAGATTTCACATGAATTTTACTGATTTATTATTTCCCCCGAAGTTTTATAGTGCTCAGATCGTTGCTCCTTCTCATCATCCATCTGTGGACCCTGCTTCACCTTGCGCCAATCAATATATCTATTAAACCGCTTCATTGCTTTATCCCAATCGAAAACTTCCTGACTTGGGAATTCGAAATAATAGGGACTGAAATCGGGTTCGTTGGTAAAGAAATCCGACAATAAAGAAGCCGTTATATCATACTGATTTACGTAGGGCACTCCTAAAATATTATAAATCACTTTTAATATAGACCCAAAATTTGCATGCGTATGCGATACATAGTTTTTCTTTACATAAGGGCCAGCCATCATTAAAATACTTCTATGTGCGTCAATATGATCTACTCCCCCTTGAGGATCGTCTTCAGTAACCACAACCAACATATCTTTCCAGTAGGGAGTTCTACTTAAAAAATGTAACAACCTTCCAAGTGCTAAATCATTATCAGCAACATAAGAATGTGTATAGGGATATCCATCCACCGGGCGGGGCTTTGCAGTATGGTCATTCGGTAACATTACCGTTAATAATTGGGGAAGACTATCCTTACCATTCAACCATTTTTTACTAAACTCCTCTTCAAACTGCTTCATCCGAAACTGATCGGGTATATTGGTATTATATCCTGCGAAATTATGCGATGTTTTTTCCCATACTCCTTTCTGCATAGGAACCATTACTATATGGGATGCGCCTGTGGCAGTGTCTATCCAATCTTCTCTTACATGCGCCGTTTCATTGGCTTGTCCGAAATTATAATAACTAATTTTTTTTCGATCTAAAGCTTCCCATAATCCCCCAATCTCTGCATAATCTTCAGGATCCATGCTACCAGTTGACCCTGGGAAACGCCGCCCAGGTGCTTCCGAAAAATAGTCGGCAGTTTTTTCTGTACTGGAATTTGCTTCTACCCATTCATTCGGAATTACGCCCATCATCCAGTGATGCCCATGAATAGATGCATCACTATCACAATAAAAATTATCGCTCAACGAAAATTGACGAGCTATTTTATGGTGATTGGGAGTAATGTTTACATTATATGCCCTCTTATTTTTATCAATAGCCGTTACCCCTAAACCAAATCTTGCCAAACTACTATCGCCCTTTACACCAGGCATCTGCCCATACACTTCATCAAAAGTTCTGTTTTCTTTGGTTACATAAACGATGTGTTTGATAGGACTTACTTTACTTCCTGGCAATACTGGTAAAGGAGTATTATCTGGCGCTTTATTAACAACAAAAGTTTGCTCAATAACCTGATTAGTATATTTAACTAATTCAGTAGAATCTGGATTGTTTACAATCTGAAAGGTACCCAATTGGATATCTCCCACGTAGGTGCCCTGAATGGGTGCTACAAAACCCTTTCCACCATTGGGTCCGGCTCCATAACCCCTGCAGGATGTTATATATAACTTTTGATTGTCGCCAGAAACCCGAACCCGCGTGGTACCCCATCCAGTAGGAATTAAACCCACCGTTTGATCAGTTGCTAGATCAATTTTTGCCACTGCATTTAACCCTAATAAGGCTACATAAATAAACCGATTGTCTTTAGAAATATCAATCCCAAACGGTAGGGTTCCCCGAAACTTATCTATCAATTTATGAACACGAATAGGAATGTGTTTGATTATTTTACCCTTTCTATAATCAATAACCGCTATATTATCATTGGTAGCATTGGTAACATAAGCATATTGTGCATTGATGGCAACGGAATTAGGACTAGCGCCACCAATTACTTCTGCATCCTCTACCAACTCACCCAATAACATCCCTGTCTTTATTTTAGCACTGATAGTATTCTTTTTCAGGTCTATCACAAAAACGCTCATGGCTTCTGTACTATTGGGATCGCCTAATCCTGGAATTTTTTTCCCTTCCACTTCAGTTCCTTCTCTGGAGGCTTTTGTATTATTTCCATAGGGATGCCAAGGAATATATTGGCTTTGAATATTCTCAGGGGTTGTGCCGGCTACTAGTGGATAGCTATACATGCCCACATTTGCTACAACGGCCGTTTTCCCATCTGGAGAAACCGCCAGACCAAAAGGTTGCCGCCCAGTTGGAATAGAGGCAACTATTTTTTTTGACTTCAAATCAAATCTTACCAATCGAAAGTTTCCCCGATCTAATACCAATAATTCATCAGCGTCTGGAATTAAGGCCAGATCGCTGGTAAAACTTCCTGTAAATTTTTGTTTATTAAAAATTCCATCTAATAATAAGGTATCTATTCTTTTATTCTCTGCATAATCATAAATAATTACGGAACCGGCATCCCCACCACTCAAATAAACCCAAGGCTGCTTGGGATGAAAAGCCACCCCCAAAAAGGAACCTTTCTGCAAAGGGCCCTTATCCTTTGATCTATAATCTGGAACTCTTTTAACTGACTGAGTACTAAAGTCGATTATTGAAAAAACATTTTCATGCAAGGTAATGGCTACTCGTTGATCTGGAGAAATGGCCATTCCAAAAGGATCATGGGTAATTCGTAAGGTGGTTCCTGCAGGACGAATATACCGGCCGCTGGGTAAAACAGTATGTTGTTGTAAATCAATTTTACTGTATTCCTTAAAGCCGGGTACCGTTAAATATTCTACCAACTTTTCAGTTTGGGAAAAAAGGGTAGTGGAACAGAATAAAAAGGCTACTGATATATAAATATTTCTCATACGCTTAAGTGTGAGTAAACTTAAGTCAATAAAATAAACCGGTCGCAAAAATGAGTATTAAGTTAAAGTTAAGTGGATATAAACATCGCGGTTTAGGATGCTATCTTTTTTGGTTGCTACAGTAACAACGTGAGAACTTTCACAAACAAAATCGAATAGGGGTTCTAATAATCTTTTGATTGATTAGGCAATTGATCTACATAATCAACAGATACCTTTTCTAAATTTGAAAGAAGGGGCGCCAATACAAAAGGCATTCGCTGGAAAAAGAAAAGGGTGATTAATTTCCTTTTTCTATCTACCATAAACGCTGTATTAAAAGCACCGCCCCAAAAAAAACTGCCCTCAGCCGCATGATTAATCGAAATACCCTTTACGGTAGTTAGTCCAACTCCTAGTCCAAAATTATTTACCGATGGAAAACCTGAAAAGATGAAGGTTTTATTACCCAACTGATTTGTCCAGAATTCTTGCAAAATAGCTTTTCCTATTATTTGCTTTTTACCCCATTTTCCTTCATTCAGCAAGCACTGTAAAAAGCGAGCATAATCTGATGTGGTTGAAACAAGCCCCCCGATTGCTGAAAAGTAGTGCTCATTTTTTCTTAGCGGGTAATCAATGGGAGCCATGGTTTCCGTTACCACTTGTAAACTATCCGGCCTCAATTTGGTATATACTTTAACTAATCTGTCGGCCTTTTCTTCCGGAAGATAAAAATAAGTGTCTTCCATGCCTAAAGGATTAAAAATATTTTTTTTCAAATACCTGTCTAAAGATAATCCGGAGCAAACCTCAATCAGTCTTCCCAATACATTGGTACTTAGTCCATAACTAAAACGCTCTCCCGGCTGATGAACTAAGGGCATTATTGCAATTTGATTTACCTCCTCCTCTAATGAAGCATAGTACTTGCCCAACCCAGCATTCAGGTGATATTTTTCAAAGGCCCATTTAAAAGCCGGGTATTCATCCGCCGATGATATTCCTGATTGATGGGTTAATAAATCACGGACGGTTACTGATCGAATTCTATCCACCAAATTTCCCGTATCCTTTGGGTTGGTAAACACTTTTTGATTACCAAAAGCGGGAATGTATAACTCAATAGGGTCGTCTAAACGAATTTTCCCTTTCTCCACCAACTGTAATACGGAAATTGAAATAATGGCCTTGGTATTGGAAGCCAGCCGAAAAATAGCGTTCGGTTGCATAGAAATTTGGTTGTCCCGATCGGCAAATCCATAGGCCTTATCTACTATAACCTTATTTTGATGCCATACATATGCCACTCCCCCTGAAATATTTTTTGCAGCAATTTGTTGCGTTATTAAACTGTCAACCGCAGGGATACCTTGACCATAAATAGTGCTGAAAGAAAAAAAACAATATGCTGCAGAGCATACGATTGAAAAACATCGAATTATATTCTTCATGAAAAATATATGTAAAAGGTAATTAAGGGTTTTGACAAGCAAAACTACTTCAATTTATACCATCCTGAATAAGTGCTTGTTGCATCTAATTGAATTTTTTGCTGACGAACGATTTTGTCATCAACCAACTTTGTCATAACCATAGTTTGATCTTTTAATAATAAGTGGTTATTTACAAAAACACTGAATTGTATTTCTCTTTCCTGTGTGAGGAATATTTTTTTCGACCATATTTTACCTGTGAATTCTCTTATACAATAATTGCCTTCCTCATTAGTGTAAGATATTTGACAAAAGGTAGCAAAGCTTACTTCTACCTGTAATTCAACTGTTATTGCAGGCTTTAAATCGATTAAATTTTTTTTTGTTATGCCATTTATAAATTGCTGCAAGGCTATCTTTAGGGGAGACATACCTATGATTTTCCTGTAATTTACAGGTAGCTTTTTACCATATTGTTACCAATAAATTATCTTTTTACATTAAGCCCTAAAGCACTCAATAAATAGAACGTCTGCTAACTTGATGGTAAAATATATGAGGTTTCTATTTAAACAGAAATCTACTTAAAAGCATCCATCGCTGCAGTAGGGCGCCCATTATCATCAAAAGCCCCCAACTGATATCCCTGCCAGCCATTATAGCATTGGGGCTCCCAATAAAAAACACCCAACCCTTTATTGCCCGGGAGTGACCGGGTTTTGGAGATCAAATCAGAAATAAATTGTTTACACGCATTCGGCTGATTTACCGGCATCCCCACTTCGGCAATCATTATTTCTTTGCCATACCGATTGATCATATCCTGCATATTAGCTAGGCACTGCTCATTTTTTAGCTGCCAGTCATTTACAGATGGATACAACGACATGCCAATAACATCCCAGCTTACGCCATTTTGAGATAGTCCATCCATAATCCAACGAAATAATGCGTTATCATATCCATTGGAAACATGAATAATCACTTTAGATTGCGGAAAAACTTCTTTTACGGCTGTGCATCCGCTTTTTACCAGCGTAGCAAACTGGGGCATGCTCTTACTTGCCCGGCCCTCTTCCCAAAGCAAACCATCATTTATTTCATTGCCTACCTGTACCCATTCGGGTTGTACATTATTGCTTTTTAATGCAGTTAAAACCTCTTTTGTATGTGCGGCAAGTGCTGTGTTTAAGTCTGCAAATGAGAGCGGCTTCCAGGCTGCCGGTTTATTTTGCTTGCCTGGATCCGCCCAATAATCTGAATAATGAAAATCAATCAAAATACGCATGCCCTTTTGTGATGCTCGAACTGCCTGATTAACCACATCTTGTTTACCACACCAGCCATTTAAGGGATTTACCCATACCCGTAATCGAATTGAATTAACACCCAATTGTTTCAGCAGATCGATACAATCTTGTTGCTGGCCGCTTGCATTGTAAAATTTTATCCCTTTCGATTCCATTTCACTCAGCCAACCAATATCGGCCCCTTTTGCAAAATTATCTGGTGCCGGAGGGGTTGACTCATCACCCGGCTTTTTATCACAAGCACTTGCCATCAACCCTACCAATAAAATTACCCCAGCTAAACGATTCATACTAAATTTTATCCTGTTTATAAATAATTGGGTATCCAAAAAAAGGCGGCCCCCATTGCTGAGAGCCGCCGGAGTTTGGGCTGCTATGCCACCAACAACTCTGTATTAATTAGTTACTAATGGTTACGGTTTGCTTTTCTTCATCCAACACAATAGTATAGGTACCCGCTACAGCCGGCGTTTTAAAGTTACTGCCGCCTTCCCACTTAATCTTCCGGGCTGTTCCTACTCCCTGACTACCACCACTATTATCTTCATAATCAAATGCACCCCAGGCATTACCTGCCAAGAACTTGATGTCTTTATTTGCTAATAGGTTTGTAGTGATTGTCCAACGACCATTGCCGCTGTAGGTTAAAGCAGGACTTGCTCCCGGATCCCAAGCACTTACTCCCTGAATGCCATCGCCTACCAATCTCATTTCAGTAGCCGGAGAAATTTCGTACCGAACTTCATCTGCATTTCGGCCATTCCAGATTACCCGATACCGACCAGCGGTGGTAATATCCGGCATATTATTATCGTTGATTGCTAACAATGAGCCGCTACCCCCACTGGATCCGTAACTGCGTGCATTGGTTACAGTAAGATCTCCGTTATTCCAATCATTGTTGTCAATCAGTTTCCAACCACCGGTTGTGAAGGTGGTAACTCCCACAAATAAATTTCTTTCAGGATTACCCATAGCAAAATTGGGGAATGTATTTCCAGGATTCCAGTTGGCTCCCGTTGCACCTCCTACAAATCCCATCCGACCTTCGCGGATATCATACTTCATAGAAGTACGATCTAATGAGATCCGGTAAACGCCGGCCGTTGCCACCGTTAGGTTATCACCTCCCGGAGAAAGATTACCGCCGGTTCCGCCATAGTTTACATCCCATGAACGACCTTGGGTAAATTTAAACTGTGCACCGGCTGGCAGGTATAGATATATGTAATAGAGCTTATTCAATGCCCCTGGGCGCAAATCCCGAATCAATTCAGGCGCAGAACCTGGATCCCAATCATTTCCGTTGCCAGTACCTCCCTGATATCCGCCGGGTAAGTAAAAACGAAGAATAGGAATATAGGTTTGAATAGTAACACTAACTATGTTAGAAATTGATACAGCACCTTGCGCCGTAACCGCTTTAATCCGGTAATCTACTTTTCCGGCAGTTCCACCGGCAACCCCCTCTGTTAAAGCAGTTTCATTGATTTCACCCTGCGTGAGGGTTTTCGTAAGCATGTTAGCACCCACTGGAATCTCTTGTAAACTGGCAAAGTTTTTGCCGGCAGAGTCATATTGTAAAGTATAAGTGATATTACCTGAATACCCATTAAATGGCTTCGACCAGGTAAATGCATTCGAAGGCTGGGCAGCATTGGGGAGTGAAGTTGTTACAGAAGTGTTTTGCGTAGTAAGCACACCCGGATCATTATAGGGCGTTACTCTTACTTTCACTACATTCGACTCGTACCGTTCGTTGTTATTTCCGTAGGAAGAAGCCACCTTAATATCCAAATCATATCCGGTTCCCAATGCAAATCCATAATTCAGCAATAATGCATTTAGTTCTTTACCGAGTAAAGAAAATTCGCGCTTGCCTATAACTGTGCGGGTTACTTCTTTAGAAAAATTTCTGCCGGTAGAATCAACAGAAATTACATATTTAAAAGAACTAGTGTCCGCAGCATATAGGGGATTAGTCCAAGTTAATCCCAGCACAGTTTTGGCAGAGTCCGCAGCCGTTGAAGTTACGGTAGCCGTAGACGTAGTTAAACTGATAGCCTTCCCCTTTTCATATAGAGGTAGCGGCTGAATTTTTGTACAGGCAGCCACCAGCCAACCCATAACCAGTATCCAAAGTGCGCGTTGATACATATTTTTCATAACAGCAATTTTATAGTGTGCAGGATTATAATTTGGTGAAAGTGAATTTGCCCGTTTTGAAACTCACATTAATCCGGTAATTACCAGCTACAGCAGGAGAAATAATGTCGCTACCATCGGGTTTAAAATTATCTCCATTAGGATTATTACCAAGTCCAGCCCCGGTAAATCCATATTTATTACTCCAGTTACCATATACCGGCACAAACAGGAATCCCTGACTGGCCTTCATATTTAAACTATTAATCTGGAATTCAGAACTGGAAATTTTAGTAAACTTCTGACTGGTTAATTCGGGATCACCACCGCCCATCCAGTTGCCCGGAGTGGCAGCACCCGTAATATACAGGTTGGCAGGCACTGGGTACACAACATCCAGATAAGGAGTAACCGTAATCTTCAACACATTGGAAGGAAGAGGAACGGTGCCGTTTATGAGAGTAGCAATTACCCGTACTTCTAATTTATGGGCCACATTTTCTGGCAAATCCATCGATAACAAGGCAGTATTCAACTCGCCGGTTGTCATGCTAATCGATAAATCTTTCGCAATGGCCTTCTCGTACTTTTTAGCACCGCCAAAATTGGCACCTTCCACATCAATTTGCAACAGATAGTTCACATCCTGCGAACTAACGCCTGTTGTAAAACGATAATCAGGATTCGTCCAGTTCAATTTCAATGATAATACTTCCCGGTTGGCAATCGCCAGCACACGGGGCGTTAGGGAGTTAGCCGTTAATACCGGATTGGTACCTCCATCAAAAGTGATTCGGTTTTCTTCCTTCTTACAACCTACCAGCGTACCGGCCAGTAAGATTGCTCCTGCAAGGATGGAATATATTTTTTTCATAACAGAATTTTTTATCGGTTAGATTAATAGCCAGGGTTTTGAGTAAGATTTGGGTTAGCCGTTCGGTTAGAAGCCGGTATCGGAAAAATATTGTATTTGCTGTCTACCGAAGTTCCGGAAGCAACGCCTCCTTTCCAAGGCCAGAGGTATGTGCCGGTAGTTAAGCGGCCATAGCGAATCAGGTCGGTTCTGCGGTGTCCTTCCCAGTATAATTCACGAGCTCTTTCATCCAAAATATAATCAATATTCAGCTGAGCTGAAGTGATATCTCCTGAATTATTGCCAAAAGCACGCTGACGGATTCTGTTGATATGAGCCAGCGCAGTGGTTGCATCTCCGCCAGTTCCCCCTCTTAAAACAGACTCAGCATAAATCAGATACATTTCAGATAAACGGAATACCGGAAAATCAATATCCGCAAAATCACGGTTCACGTCCGAAACGCCTAATCCATCCGAACGGATATTTCTGTATTTATTTACGTGTAGGCCGTTACCGAAATTACTTACATCACTGATGGCAATCTGGGCGGGGCTTACACCAAAGGCACTGGTAATAAACATGGCCCGCTTATCGGTTGCGCCAGTTAAATCGCTGAATCTATCAGCCAAACCCTTGGTAGCGCGATACCCATACCAACCGCCACCCACTCCAAAATCGTTGGCGTCGTCTCCGGCTGCTGCATGCACAAAAAAGGAAGTGTTACCATACGATTTGGTGCGCAAACCATCACAGTTTACTGCAAAAATAATTTCACTGGTACGCTTATTATTATCTGCCATAAACAGTTCCCGGTAATTGTTGTGTAGGGTGTAACCGCCATTGATTACTTTTTGAGAATAGGTAATGGCATCCGTAAAACGGGCTGTTCCGGTATATACCTGCGCATTCAAATATACTCTTGCCAACAATGCCCAGCATGCCCCCTGATCTACCCGTCCGTATTCAATTGTACGCGGTGCTTTTAATTCGGTTTCAATGGCTTTTAATTCAGCCTCCACATACGTAAACATTTCGGCACGAGTTCTTTCTTTGGGTAAAGTAGTACCCACGGTATTAGATTCATCAATAAAAGTAGAGCGACCAAACAAATCCATCATCACCCAATAGTTAAACGCCCGAATAAAACGAGCTTCTGCACGGGATGACTTAATATTTGCCGCATCGGTTGCACTGATGCCACGAGAAGCTAATTTTTCATCTGTAGATTCGCGCAGATATTCATTAGCCACCATCACATTATATACGAGGCGGGCATAGATGCCTTTTAAGAAAGGATCGGAACTAGACCAGCTGAGATTGTGAAAATCTTTAATGGTTTGGTCGTTCCAGGCAACTACCGCTTCATCAGTAGGCAATTCTTGGCAATTAAAGAAGCCCCGTATAAAGGGCGACTGAGACCCCTCATCCAAACCCTGAATATCAGAAGCCCCGGCAGGACCCACATTACCAGTAGTAGCCAATCCCCCATATACCTTAGCTAAAACCGAAATATAACCTTCGGTATTGGCATAAGCATTCTGGGAGGTAAAATCGTTCTGGGGAAACAAATCCAGCTTCTTAGAGCAGGAATATAGCATCACCCCGGCGGCGAGAGCTAACAATGTATTTTTTATCATGGTATATTTCATAACACAAATATTTTTACAATTAAAAATCGAGGTTGATGCCTAAAGAATATACACGAGGTCTGGGATAGATATTGTTATCTACTCCGCCATCCCCGGCATTTTCCGGATCTAATCCGCCATACTTGGTAATCACCAACACATTCTGAATGCTGGCATTCACGCGCAAAGAAGCTTTATTCTTAAATACCCCGCCTACATTATATCCAAAATTGATATTATCTATCCGGAAAAAAGAAGCATTGTCTATATAATAATCAGACAAATAACGGTTGTTATCAAATCGGGTAGTAAGATAATCACGGGTTGCATTACCAATAAAGTTAATCGGATTTTTAATGGCACGTAATACGCCATTATTCGAGTTCACGTTGTTATACAAGTAATTGCCAAAAGAACCGTGGCCCGCAATACTGGCAGAAAACTTCTTATAAGTAACCTGCGTATTGAAACCTACCAATACATCGGCAGCTGGCTTCTGATAAATGGTACGATCATCATTATTGATGATGCCATCGCGGTTGATGTCTTCGTACAATCCTTCAATTGGGTCCCCATTTTTATTATAGATCTGCTTATACATGAAAAACGAATTGGGCGCATATCCAACTGAATGTATACCAATACTGTTTCCAGTTCCGCCACCAATAAAGGTCACATCCTGCCCTTTAAAATTTGGATCTGGATTCTTTAACAAATTGGTGATAGTAGCTTTGTTGTAAGTGAAGTTCATACCCAAATCCCAAGTCAAGTCATTCTTACGTATGATGGCTGTATTCAAGTTAATTTCCAACCCTTTGCTTTCAATATTTCCTACGTTGGTTACTATCTCATTTACAAAGTTAGCACCCGCTGCAACAGCTACATTGGCTAATAAGTCTTTGGTGTTACGCTGATAATAATCAACCGAACCAGTTACCCTGTTTTGGAATAAACCGAAGTCTAAACCAAGGTTGGTGGTAGTTGTAGACTCCCAGCGGATAGAAGGATCATATCCTTCAGGGCGCAGGTAGCTTACAAAAGTGTTGCCAAACTGGTAGGAGGCAGTAGGTGTACCTCTGGAGTAACGGGGGATATAAGAATAAAAGCCAATTCCATCCTGCTGACCAGTAGTTCCCCAGCCAATACGTAACTTCAGTTCATTCAACTGGCGGGTATTCTTAAATAAATCTTCCTTTACCTTCCAGGCAAAAGCCAGTGATGGGAAATAACCCGTTCTGTCGTTCGGATTTAATTTAGAACTGGCATCCGAACGAATGGTTGCCGTAAGCAAATATTTATCCTGTATCGAAAAGTTTACTCGTCCAAAATAGCTCTCCAGTCGGTATTCCGGCCGATCGGTTAAGAATACTGGCTCAGAACCCTGAATAGTATCCCGCTTGGCAGGACGGGTAGGATCGGCAATAGCGCGATAGCTGAAAGAAGCATTATTGGTAACTTTAGTGAGAAAACTCTGATAGCTATGCCCCACCAAAACATCAATCTTACCTTTGATACTTTTTAACTCTTTTGAATAGAACAGGGATACATCCGCCAGCTGGTTTACTTTTTGTTGCTGATAATTATTCCTCACACCACCGGTTTTATAGTTGGTGGCAGATACTGAATCAATATTATTGCTGCCCTGTCCGGATGACTGGTCAAGGCCCAGGTTCACCAACACATGCAGGTCGGGTAAGAAATGTAATTTATAATCCATCTGCACATTTCCGATAAACCGGGAAACTGTAGAGCGATCGTCTCTGAGTTCTAGCAGGGCAAGTGGATTTCTGGATGACAAGTCAACCGGCAATCCATTCGGCTGCAGCCACTCATAATATCCACCCCAATTTTTATTTCCGGAATACACCGGCTTGGTGGGGTCGAAGGATACGGCACTTCCAATAGCGCCTTCATTGGCAAAACGATTCTTGGTTTGAGAGCCCTTTAAATTCAGGTTAATAGATAAATGATCGTTCAACAATTTAGGCGACAAATTTAAGGTACCCGTTAAACGATTAAAGTTGTTGGTTTTTAAAATACCATCCTGCGTTAAATAACCCAATGAAGCTCTGAATGGCATATTGCCCAGACTTCCCGAGGCACTGATGGTATTATCAAAACTGGGTGCAGTTTGATAAATTTCCTTCTGCCAATCGGTATTAGCTGTACCTAATAAATTTTTATATGTATTGTTTCCGGTTGCAGCTGCATCGGCATTTACAATAGTTCTTACTTCGTCTCCTGTTAATACCGGCACCGTGTTTACAATGGTACCTAGTGCAAACACATTATTGTAATTGTAACGAATCTTTCCTTTCGTTCCTCTTTTGGTGGTAACAATCAATACCCCATTAGATGCACGAGAACCATACAGGGCAGCTGCAGAAGCATCCTTTAAAACAGTAATAGATTCGATATCATTTGGGTTGATGGTATTCAGCAGGTTGGCAGATCCGGCAATACCATTTCCTTCAACCGGAACCCCATCTATCACAATCAGCGGATCGTTGCTGGCATTCAATGATGCACCACCCCGAATACGAATACGACTTCCGCCTCCGGCAGCACCGCCTCCGGTGGTTACCGATAAGCCGGCTACCTTACCCACTAGCAACTGCTCGGCAGAGTTAATATTTCCTTTCTGAAATTCTTTGGGGCCTACAGAAGTTACCGCACCTGTTAAGTCTGACTTACGGCGGGTACCATACGCAACCACTACTACCTCCCCTAAATTGGCAGATGAACTTGCTAAAGTAACCGCTAATTCACCTGCGTTGGTGATAGCTACTTCCTGTGCAGTAAAACCCGTTGATGAAATAACCAATGAAGTAACAGAAGACGCCACCGAAATAGAAAAACGGCCAGCATCCGTGGTAACTACTCCCTGCGTAGTACCCTTAGCCACCACGCTGGCACCTGCAACTGGCGCCCCAGCAGCATCCGTTACCCGGCCGGTGACAACCTTGTTTTGCGCAAACGTAATTTGCACAACTAGCATTGAGAGTACAAAAAGAATTGTTCTGCGTACATTCAACCATAACATAAGCAATCGTTTAATTTTTCAAAAATATCTTGCGAACACATTGGTATATGTACTTACTACACTAACCTATGTGTTCACAATACACAACAATAAGCATATTTTATTACTTATCAAATATTTTCTAGCATTTTTTATACTTCTGTTTAACGAAGGGAGAAATCTAAAATCATCCCCTCCCCAGCCTACTGATAGGTCCGGAAGTTGTTCGCCAAGCCACCCTTGAGCTTATATAATTTACCCGGTCGATGATTTACTTCTTTTTCTAATGTGTTGGTATCTATAATCCAATCCTTTACAGCAATCTTTTTTCTAAAATTGCGCCTGTCTAACTCCAAGCCAAGGATGGCTTCATACACCGACTGCAATTCCCTAAGCGAGAATAAGGGCGGCAGTAAATGAAAAATGATGGGCCGCTCCATCACCCTTTGTTGCAATTGATGTAAACAAAGTTGCAGAATTTCAAGGTGATCGAAAGCCAGTCGCTTTACCTTGCGCACCGGATACCAGTTTAACTGATGTTCAGCAATATTCAACTGCTGATGTTGCATGTCGATCAACGAAAAATAAGCAGTAGTAATTACCCGCCCAGAAGGATGCCGGTTTATCTTTCCAAAAGTGTGCACCTGCTCAAGGTAAACATTCTGCAAGCCGGTTCTCTCCCATAAAATTCGAAACGATGCCTCGGTTAAATCTTCATTAGGCTTTACTAAATCTCCCAACAGGGAATTCAATCCCTGAAATTCCTCCAAATCCGATTGCATCAGCAACACATACAACTCATGATTATCGTACCCGAAAATCACACAATCTACCGACACGGCTATATTAAAATAGTCCTGACGATTCTTTTTTTCAATGGCCGCATTTTTCAATGCTTTTATAATCCTTTCCGACATAGTGAACCAAATTAAGGCAATATAAAATGAATTGAACGGGTTGCCGAAGAATTTTTAACTGAAAGAATATAATGAGCGGGCGGCAGCTGATCAATTGCCGTTCCCAATACCATGGAATGCTTGCCTGCACTGAGTTTGCCAGAAAACAACACTTTCAGTTGCCTACCATCCGCCGTAAACAGCTCGGAAGTGATTTTACCAGGCACCTTCACATCTATCTCATAAATCGCCCGTTTATTTACCGGATTAGGAAATAACCGAACCTGGAAACCAGCATCAGCCGCAGATAAATTGTTGCGAATTGCTGTTATCGGTCCCGAACTGGTTAGCTTTCGGCTCAGGTAAACCTTGTACTCGCCGGGTTGCAATGTGATTGACTGAGCCCCTCCTGTGGCACTAAACGTTTCGCCTGTTATATGCTCGAACCAGGTGCCGCTATTCGGAAATGTAACATTCGCAGTTGCCGGGCCTACATCGAAATTTCCCAATACACATATATTAGAAGTATCGGTTACCAGCTGCATCCATTTAAAGGCACCCCCCAAAGAATAGGTGATTCTACTGGAGGTAAAATTATTCCGGTACATCGGATGGGTTCGTATTTGATTCAGCTTACTATATACGGTAAACAATGCCTGCCGCTCAGGCTGCAATCGATAATCCCACCGAATGGGTTTATTGCCAGTTCGGCAATTGGCATTAACAGTTCCATCCGTACAATAGTTGATTGAATAATCATAGCCCAGCTCCCCAAATTGCCATATCATTTTTGGGCCAGGCGTTAACAAGCCAAAAGCCGCTGTTAACTCCATTCGCTTGAGTGCAGTAGCAAGCGTTCGAGTATTATAACTACCCGCAGAATTGCCAAATTGATTATTCTTATACATGAGCCGCTCTTCGTCGTGACTTTCCATATACCCAACCAAATGAGGTTGTGCCCATCCACGACTGGTAAAAATGCTTCCCTCAAAATTGCTATTCGGAAGAAATCCCATAGCCGCTTCCTGATAATTATAGGTATTATTTCCCCATAATAACATTCCATAGTTACTCAATTCCACTTCTTCTGAATTGGCAGCAAAATGTTCGAGAATTGCATAGCTGCCGGGCGACCTTGCCTGCATGGTATCATAATACCTTTTCCAAATGGCTACGCGACTGGCATCATATTGGCCCCATAAGGCTACATTGGATCCTGAATTTACTTGGGTAAATCCTTTAGACAAATCGAACCGATAGCCATCCACTTTAAATTCTTTCAGCCAATATTCTATCACCCGGTTGCTGAAATACCTGGTAGCCAGCGATTCGTGGTTAAAATCGTGGAATACATTAAAAGGATGTCGGGCAGTTTCATTTAACCAGGGATTATTGGCAGCAGGCTGATTAAGGGAAGTATTCCAATAAAGAGCTGCCAGCGGACTATTTCCGGTTGTATGATTTAATACTACATCCAACAAAACAGCAATGCC
The DNA here is from genome assembly GCA_044337245.1 of Sediminibacterium sp. GTDB lineage: Bacteria > Bacteroidota > Bacteroidia > Chitinophagales > Chitinophagaceae > Sediminibacterium. The sequence continues at coordinate 17,543 of JBIINW010000020.1, forward strand.
CCTTTTATGGCAGGTATCTATAAATTCTTTCAGTGCATTGGCCGTACCATAATATTTGTCGGGGGCTAAAAAGAAAGCCGGATTATATCCCCAGCTCTCATTCCCATCAAATTCATTTACCGGCATCAACTCGATGGCATTAATACCCAGTCGCTGCAAGTAGTTGAGGGTATCGCGAATGGTTTTCCAGTCATGGGCCAACACAAAATCGCGTACCAGCAATTCGTAAATAATCAGCGATCGCTTATCAGGACGGGCAAAATTGGTTACCGCCCAATTGTAGGCAGGCGCTGCCGTTTGCAGTATGCCAACTATCCCCGTTGTTTTACCAGTGGGATACGATTTGAGATTGGGATAGGTAGCCGCCGAAATACTTCCATCATTCCAGGGATCCAGTATTTTTTCGGAATACGGATCCGCAACTCGCAGATTGCCATCTACTAGGTATTGAAAAGCATATTCGGTGCCCGGGGTTAATCCGGTAAGGCGCAGCCACCAATAATTTCCATCGGGCGTTTTATTCATGGCAAAAGCAGTCTGCTCTATCCAGTTACTTCCAGGAAATTCTCCAATTACAGAAACCCGATTTTTGCCGGGTGCAAATAATACCAACGTAGCAGCCGTATTGCCCGCCTCATAATTAATTCCATCTCTAACCCCCGCCGGCAAAGGAGCAATATTATTGGAGCCCGACACAAAAAATTTGATGGTATCCCGAACCGTTACCCCTGCCTTTACCGCCTCAGCAATAATTTCCTGATTACCCGAATTGCCAATCACCGGCGTTGCAGCCACAGTAGTAGCATTTGAAGCAGTTTGAATAACCGAACCGTTATAGTACAGGGTAAAGTTGGCAGATGTATTTGCCTGTGCTACCACCGAAATATTGTCGCCCACCTGCTTGCTAATAGTTTCGGGAATCGGCAGCAATGTGGGTTGTAAAATTGGCAGGGTAAAACGGAGTGCTAAATTAGAAGTGTAAACAGGCAGGTACATATCCGTGCCATCTGTATTCGCCTGCTTTAAGGTTCCATTGCCATTGCGAAATAAAATAGCAATTTTTAAAATGGTTTCCCCCGCAGGCACCCCATAAAACGCCCGGATATTCGCAATATCATATCGCCAGCGGTTATTGCCCAAAGAAACCGCCTGCAACTCGGGAAGAGTTTTACCCCAGGGACTTTGGCTACCTAGTTTAACATATTTCCAGTCGCTGCCGCTGGAACTCAGATTGGTGATTACCCCTGTATGTACGTACACATCATTCAGTGACCCATAATTATTTAAACCCCCATTCCCCTTCGAAGCATCCACTGTGATAGATAAATTATCGGTATCTGTGGGGAATATTACCGAACCCGTTAACAATTGACCCTGCACCTGAATACTATATATACAGATGCATAAAAATAAGAGTAGGGTCTTTTTCATAAATAGCTAGTAATCGTTTTACTAAAATACAAATATGTACCAAAAACACATTAGTTTTCAAAAAATAATTAATCTTGTTGAAGGAATGAGTAAAAAAGTACCTGTAAACTCGTTCCACTTTACTAAAAAACTACCATTAAATACTGCAATTCCCCTGCCATGAAAAAATACATACTAGGTTGCTTCCTTATCAGCAGCCTGATTCTGTTTGAAAGCTTACAAGCACAAATAAACCATGTAGAACCCTTAAACTGGTTTATTGGCATGAAAAATCCACGGGTACAAATATTGGTAAATGGAGCCGAAATCGGAACCAGCACTCCTACCATCCAATATCCGGGCGTAACCATTGAAAAAGTTCATCGGGCAAACAGTAAGCAATATCTATTTATCGACCTCTACATCCAACCCACCGCCAAACCCGGCACCCTTTCCATTCGTTTTGAAAAAAATGGCAAAACCATTGCCACTTACCCTTACACATTATTGGCACGCAAGCAAGACCCCAATCAGTTCAAGGGTTTTACGGCATCCGATGTAGTTTACCTGATTATGCCCGACCGTTTTGCCAATGGCGATACCAGCAATGATGTGGTTGCGGGAATGAAAGAAAACCAAGTAAACCGATCCCGCCCAGGCGGGAGACATGGGGGGGATATTCGGGGTATTATCAACCAACTCGATTATATACAAAAAATGGGGTTCACAGCCATCTGGTGCACACCCATGATGGAAAATAATATGGCAGGATATTCTTATCATGGATACTCCATCACCAACCACTACAAAGTAGATCCCCGCTATGGTACCATGAACGATTATATTGAGTTGTCTGCCAAAGCAAAAGAAAAAGGAATCAAATTAATATTTGATGAAGTGCTTAATCACTGCGGCAGCGAACATTGGTGGATGAAAGATTTGCCTTTCCCTAACTGGATAAATAAAGCAGACTCATTTCAACTCAGTACGCACCGAAGAACTACCAATCAAGACCCCTATGCTGCCGAATACGATAAAGACCTGATGACGCGTGGCTGGTTTGATAAAACGATGCCCGACCTGAATAGCGAGAATCCCTTCATGGCCAATTACCTTATCCAAAGAAGTATCTGGTATACCGAAACCCTTCAGCTAGGCGGCATCCGCCAAGACACGTATGGATACAGCAATAAAAACTTTTTACAAAAATGGAGTTGCCGAATCATGGAAGAATATCCCCGCTTTAGTATGGTAGGAGAAGAGTGGAGCTACAATCCCCTGATTGAATCTTACTGGCAAAAAGGGAAAGTTAACCACGATGGGTACAAAAGTTGCTTAAATACAGTAATGGACTTCCCCCTGCAACAAGCACTCACCGAAGGAATCCGCGAACAGGAAAAACCTTATTCCTCAACCGGTTTTACTCGGATATATGAAGCACTGGCGAATGATTTTGCCTATGCGAATCCGAATCAAATGCTGGTTTTTGGCGATAACCACGATATGGATCGCCTGTTCACCCAAATGAAGGAGGACGTTGCCCTTACTAAAATGGCGATTACCTATTTACTAACTACACGTGGCATCCCACAGTTTTTATATGGCACCGAAATTTTAGCAACTAATAGCAAACACCCGAATGACCATGGCTATATTCGAATCGATTTCCCCGGTGGCTGGAATGCGGATACGGCAAATGGATTCACGGGTATGGGTTTAGCCCCTGCTCAACTAGATATGCAATCATTTATGAGAAAAATGCTCAACTGGCGAAAAAATCATCCGGCCATCACTTCAGGTGCTACGCTTCATTTTGCTCCTTTTGAAGGCCTGTATGTATACTTCCGTTATACGAAGCAAGAAACTATTATGGTAGTAATGAATCGTAATAACGAAACGGTGCAACTGAATACCGGAAGAATGAAAGAAATTCTGCATAACAAATCCATCGCGCAGCCTATTTTCAGTACCGAAAAACTTGCCCTTTCGCAACCCATTTCTATTCCTGCGAAAACGGCTATGGTGTTTACCATACAATAGTTTACAACCTTTGTACGCACAATCCTATTTGGCAGGGTTGATTTAGGTATAAACAGATATATTTGTATCCGATTATCGCCCAATTGCCTGATATGAAATCATTACACACGTCTTATACGGATGGATTTTTTAATGTGAGTGCCGCACATGGATTTTTGCCGGCTGTTCCACCCTTGGTTACCTTACCGCCAACTTATGAGGCACTGCAATTAGTATTGGATAAAATGCCGGTGCAATTGAGTAACGGAGAGCCCGGCTACCTTCACTTTCCAGGCAAAATTCAGGAAGTAGCTACCCAAATTCCCAACTATTTAGCGCAGGTAAAAGAAGAAAGTGATATCCGCATCATTCAGGCATTGTACAGAGGCTATGCCTTTCTTACTTCTGCCTATACGCTGGAGCCAGCTTTTCAACATTTTAAACAAACGGGAACCTATGGCAAAGCCAATAACGTGTTACCCGCCAACATTGCCCAACCCTTTGTAGCGGTTTCCGAAAAATTAAAGGTTTTTCCATGGATGGATTATCACTACGGATATTCGCTTGGCAACTATCACAAAATAAATCCGGAGGGAAATCTGGAATGGGATAACCTAAGCATGTGCGTTAAATTTTCGGGCCAGCCCGATGAAGCCGGCTTTATTTTATTGCATATCGATATCAATCAATTTTCACCCAACCTGGTAGGCTCCGTATTGGCTACCTTAGCAGCAGTTGAAGCCAATGCAATCAATCTAGTGGAAGCAGGATTAGATAAAAACCTAGATACCCTCACGCAAATGAATATCCGCAGAAAAGAAATGTGGAAGGCTTCTAGATGGCAACACTACAACGACTTTCGGGTTTTTATTATGGGCGTGAAAGGGAATGAAGAAATTTTTGGTGAGGGAGTAACCTATACAGGGGTATGGGATACCCCCCAACAATTCAGGGGGCAAACTGGTGCACAGGATGATATCATTCCGATGGAAGATATTTTTACGGGGGTTACCCGGTATTATTTAAAAAATGAACTGACCGACTTTCTGCTTGATCTGCGAAAATATCGTCCCCAATGTGTACAGGCATTTTTTGTAGACCTAGAAGAACAAGTAAAACAGGTTCATGCTGATGGATTAGCTGGGTATCTGTTAGAACAGTCCTCCATCAATGGATTATCGCGAATACTCGGTATTTTAGAACAGATCTATCATTTCCGAAATGGGCACTGGCAATTTGTACAAAAATACATTATGGCCAATACCCCTTATGCAAAAGCTACCGGCGGCACACCCATTACCACCTGGCTGCCCAATCAGATTACTGCTGTATTGCAACAAATGGAAGGAGTAATGCAATCCATTGCCTTGTTATCGGGTACGCCTGATGAAAAAGGAGCACTATTAATAGCTAACAATCAAGCAACCTTCCAACACAAAAAACAATTACTCGCAGAACAATTATCGATGGTTAGCCAAGAAACCTATTCGGCAGATACCTTGTTTTCGCTGAATAACCGATATGGATTATCTGACCAATAAATACAGGCGATTACTTTTTTAGCGTAAACTCAGTTGCCTGCACATCTCGGCTGTTGCCTCCTACCATTACAGCAAATTCTCCGGGCTCGGAACCATATTTCATATCAGCATTCCAGAAAGCTAACATGCTCTCCGTGATTGTAAAAACTACTTCTTTACTTTCACCCGCTTTTAAAGAAACTTTCTGGAAGGCTTTTAATTCTTTTCCAGGAGGGGTAATGCTGCGTACTTTATCCTGTACATAAAACTGTACCACTTCACGCGCATCATATTTTCCAGCATTGGTTACCCGAACTTTTACAGTAAGCGAACCCTTATTGGTTAAGGTGGTTCCACTCAGTACCGGCTTCCCGTATTCGATGGTGCTGTAGGTAAGTCCAAACCCGAATGGAAAAAGCGGCTCATTGGGAATATCAAGGTATTTACTACTGAACTTGTTATCCGGACTCTGCGGACGACCGGTATTTTTTTGTGAGTAGTAAACGGGGATTTGACCTACCGCAACCGGAAAGCTCATGGTGAGTTTGCCGGATGGATTTACTTTTCCGAATAACACGTCTGCTATTGCATAGCCAGCTTCTATTCCGGGATGCCATACTTGAAGAATGGCAGCGGCTCCTTCGGTTAGTCCGGTTAGTACCAGTGGACGACCACTCATGTTAACCACAACTACCGGTTTGCCTGTTGCATACAAGGCTTTCAATAATTTTTGTTGTGATGCTGGCAGTGTAATATCAGCGCGACTGGCAGCCTCTCCGCTCATTTCTGATGCCTCTCCAACTACTACAACCACTTTATCGGAAGCCCTTGCTAATTGTAGGGCTTCCTCTAACATAACCTCGGGGGTACGGGCATCTATTTCTGCACGCATCCCAAATACATTGGCACGGGCAGCTAAAGCAGAATCGTCGGTTATGTTTGCCCCTTTCGCATATTGAATTGTAACGCCAGTTCCTGCTACCTGCTTCATGCCTTCTAAAACAGGAATTGATAATTGGGGATCAGCGCTTACTGCCCAGGTACCGAGCATATTGCTTTTATCATTGGCCA
>JBIINW010000021.1:0-23484 GCA_044337245.1 Sediminibacterium sp.
TTTCACTTCTTTCAGCTATCCTTTCCATTGTTAAGGCTAGGGCAAGGCCTCCCAGAGAATGCCCTACAAAGGCATAAATCGGCCCCTCCACTTCTTCAATAGCTAAAATCATATTCATATAATTAAAAGGCTGAATATGTTTGCCCGTTGTTTTTCCATGTGCTGGCCCATCAAAAGCCAATACGGTAAATCCCTTTTCCAGCAGGGGGGGTACCATATGTTCGAACTTCAGGGCCTGGCTTCTATACCCATGAACCAATAGTACCTTTTGTTTACCTCCTGTTGGGGGGCTCCAACGATATCCCTGGGCCATCATATCATCGGTCTTCAGTTGAAATGGCTCGGCCCCTGGCAGGGAAGGGGCTTCAATTGGATTTATTAAAGGAGGAGGGGTAATAAATAATTGATAGGCTTTAACGGCTGCCCGAGTGGGCGAAAACAGGGAGAGCATATTCAGTTTTTGAGTATGATAAGCAATGAGTATGCGCTCCTTCATTTTTGGTAACATGGCCGCAAAGATAATGGAATGTACAGGAAGGCTTGGGAAGCATTGTTAATATCTCCCGTTTTCCTTTAGAGGACCCATTCTAATAAAACCATTGTTAATAGATATTTGTTTAGGGCTTCTAGGCAATTTTCACAAACATTTTAGGGGGAATATTGATTAATTAGGCAATTAAGATACTTTTGCACGTAATTATGTATACAATTAGAATCAATTTCGAAGAAAAAGGGCTTGAACCGGTAACCCTGCACGAGGTAGTTGCAGATCAGAGCTTATTGGAGGTATGTTTAGATAATGGCATCAACCTGCATCATAATTGCGGAGCAGTTTGCGCTTGCAGTACCTGCCACCTCTATATAAATGAAGGTGAAGCGTTTCTAGAAGCTTTATCGGATAAAGAGGAAGATTTTATAGACCGTGCGGTTAATCCCCGCATCAATTCGCGATTGGGCTGCCAGTGTATTCTTCAAGCAGGCAGCGGAGAGATAGCTATAACTTTGCCCGATCAATCACAGTTTTTAGGAGAGTAATTTCTGTAAGTTGAAAAAAAATTATTATGAGTCAATTTGAACCCCCTATAGAATGGTCAGATCATGAAGACATCGCACAAAAACTCTATGAGCGTTTTGGGGATGAATTCACGGAAAGCCGTATTTATAGAATTCGTTTTACCGATTTACTCGATTGGGTAATGGAAATTCCCCATTTTAAAGGCACCCGTGAGCAAAGTACCGAAGGTCATTTAGAAATGATACAAAGTGCCTGGGTTTACGAGTGGAGAGATAATCAATCGTAAGATGAGTTATTCATCACCCATAAAATTAATTATCATCGAATTTTTTCAACACATTAGCACTTTTGTGCTAGACGTAGATGGCGTTCTTACCGACGGCAACCTATGGCTGATGCCGGGAGGTGCCCAGGTACGTAAAATGAATATCCGCGATGGCTATGCCCTGCAACTAGCCATTAAAAAGGGATATCGTGTTGTAATTATTTCTGGTGCGGTATCGGAAGAAGTAGTGCTTCGTTTGCAAAGTTTGGGAGTAACCGATATCCGAATGGGGGTGAAAGATAAAGCGGCGGTGTTGCATGCATATATGAAGGAACATACTTTGCCTGCAAATGCTGTATTATATATGGGGGATGACATACCCGATTTATTGGTACAACAATTGGCCGGAGTAGCCTGTTGCCCAGCCGATGCTGTTCCGGAAATTCGCGAACAATCTAAATATATTTCTCCCTATCGGGGTGGTGAAGGGTGTGTGCGGGATGTGATAGAAAAAGTACTAAAACTCCGCGGCGATTGGTCGGAAGATGTTACTATTGCTGCCAAATAAACTACCCTATATTCTATTGGCCACTTAACCGAATCAGTTGAAAACAATCCTTGCCTTTTTAAAACTTATTCGCTGGCAAAATTTGCTGTTCATCGTTATCACGCAAATATTATACGAGTATTGTATTTACCTGCCTATTTATGGATCACATTCTACCTATCAGTTAGGTTTTATTGTACTGGCATCGGTATTGATTGCGGCAGCCGGGTATATTATTAATGATTATTTCGACCTGAATATCGATCAGATTAACAAACCCGATCGGGTAATTGTAAATAATGCAGTAAGCCGCCGATGGGCCATTTTCTGGCACCTGGCATTTAGTTTATTGGGTTTGTTTTTTACAGTGCTGGCGCTTCCTCCCTCTTTATTCTGGTATTTGATTTTGGCTAACCTGCTTAGTATATTATTACTCTGGTTGTATTCTACCAATTTTAAAAAACAGCTGCTGATAGGAAACGTAATCATTTCTATTTTAACCAGTTGGGTAATTCTTATCTTATTTTTCTCAAAAACCCCCTTGTCGGTTGATAACATCATTTCGGCAGATCATAAAGAAATCCGACTTTTCCGACTTACCATGTTATATGCCGGATTTGCATTTATCATTTCTCTAATCCGGGAAGTACTGAAAGATATGGAAGACAGGACAGGGGATGCTCGGTATGGATGCAGAACCATGCCAATAGTATGGGGACTACCCGCTTCCAAAGTTTTTGTGGCTGTATGGATAATCGTGCTTGCCGGTACTTTGGTGATTCTGCAGTTGTATGTACTGGCCTATGGTTGGTGGCTGAGTATTGTGTATTGTTTGCTGGCAATTGTAGTTCCCTTATTGATTGTACTATCAAAATTAACAGCAGCAAATACGCAGCAAGATTTTCATCTGCTCAGTCGTTATGTAAAAGCGATTATGTTTACCGGTATCTTATCTATGCTGTTTTTTTATTACTATCACTAATTACCTATGTTACATTCACTCCCCTCCATTATTTTAGCTTCACAATCTCCCCGGCGCCGGCAGTTGCTCGAGTGGGCAGAAGTTAACTTTAAAGTGGAGGTTATCCCTACATCCGAAACCTATCCCGCCAACCTACCAATAGAGGAAGTACCTGTTTACATTGCCCGCGAAAAAGCCCGCGTGGTAAACAGCAGCCGAAACCCAGCCGGCATCCCCTTACTGGCAGCCGATACAGTGGTGGTGCTTGATAATAGAATAATAGGAAAACCAAAGGATACCGCAGAAGCCATTCAGATTTTAACCGACCTTTCCGGTAAAACGCATCGGGTAATTACCGGGGTGGTATTGATGCATGCAAAAGGAGAAATCGCTTTTGCAGATTGCACAGAAGTTACTTTTCATACCCTTACCTACGAACAGATTGAACAGTATGTTACCCGATATCAACCCTTCGACAAAGCAGGTGCTTATGCTATTCAGGAGTGGATTGGTGTGGTAGGAATTCAATCTATTAAAGGAGACTTCTATAATGTAATGGGCTTGCCTGTTAGTCGCGTTATTCAGGCATTGCATAGCATTTCTTCTTAAACGAAAATCAGGTATTTTTTCATGTTTTGCTTGCTGTAATTTGTTCTCTTCAAAATGAAGAGAAATGAAAGAACAATTATTGCAATTTATCTGGCAACAACAGTACTTTACGCAACATGAACTGAACACTACTTCGGGTGAATTTGTGCGAATCATAAAGCCTGGAGAATGGAATGCTCACCAGGGGCCGGATTTTACCGAAGCCCTGATTCAGATAGGGAATACCACCTGGGGAGGGCAAGTGGAAATTCATTATCAGTCATCAGATTGGTTTCGCCATGGACACTCCAACGATCAACAATACGCAAATGTAATTCTGCATGTGGTTTGGGAAGATGATCAGCCGGTGTTGGATAAACATGAAAATGTATTACCCACATTAGTGTTAGGTGATCGCATTCCGAAAGTTTTGCTGAGTCGTTATCAAGAGATGATGGATAGAAAAGAACCCCTTATTTGCAGGTCGTTCTTACCAGCCCTTACCCTACAAAACTGGAACACATGGAAAGAGCGTCTGATAAAAAACCGATTAGAAAGAAAGGCGGCACGGATACTTGAATGGCATGCAAAGGCCGGAGGAGATTGGGATGTTGTTTTCTGGCAATTACTGTTCGAACAAATGGGAGGCAAAGTAAATGGCAACTATTTTCTTTCGTTGGCCAATAGCCTGCCGCTTACCATCCTAATAAAAAAACAACTTTCAGCGTTTGAATGGGAAGCTCTTTTGTTGGGTCAGGCGAACCTTCTGCCCGTAACTGCCTCTGCAAGCTATCATCGAAAATTGCTGAAAGAATACCAATACCTGCAATACAAATACCAGTTGGTTCCCCTTCGCACAGCCCCGGCTTTTTTAAGAATGCGCCCCGCTTCTTTTCCTACCATACGGATTTCACAATTGGCTGGATTGTTACTCAATCACCCTCGGTTTTTTTCCACCCTAGTATCCACCGGTTCTTTACAGCAATGGAAACAACAATGCCGGGTTACCGCAGCTGAATTTTGGGACACGCACTATTTGATCAACCGGCCCTCACACCCACAGCCAAAAACCCTAGGGACTCAAATGATATATTCCCTGGCAATTAATGCTATTCTGCCGGCTTTGTATGCCTATGCCTTTTATAAGGGAGATCAGGAACTGGTGGTAAAAGTGCTTGCTTTATATGCAGATATCCCCTCCGAACAAAATCGAATTACCTCCCTTTGGGATAATACTGGGGTTGAGAAGCGCCAAGCACTGGATACCCAGGCGCTTACGGAGTTAACCAACTTGTATTGTACAAAAAAGCAATGTTTACAGTGTGCAGTAGGTAAACAAATCCTGCAATCCTAAAATTACTCCCAAACAAACTGCATTTGTAAATCAATGTCGGGATGCAGCGAGCGCTCAACTGGACAGGTGCGGGCAGTTCTTTCCAGTAAATCCCGGTGCTGGGGATTGTCGGTTATTCCTGCCGGAAAATAAACATTGGCAATAATTTTGCCAATACGGCGGGGATCGGGAACCATAATTTTGGTTACTTCTACCCGGGTGCCATCTAATGCCAGGTCCATACTACGGGCCTTAATGCCCATGGTAGTAACCATACAGGTACCCAGGGCTACTACTACTAAATCGGTTGGGGAAAAACGCTCCCCCTTGCCCTGATTGTCTGTTGGGGCATCTGTTTCTATCTGCGTACCACTTTGTATATGAATTGCCTCGGTTCTTAAGTCAGATTTATAAATTATTTGTGAAGTCATGCTGCTTTTTTATTATAAATTTACAATTAACTAAACAAATGTACGTGAAGCGGCTGTTTCCCATCCTTTTTTTCCTTCTGCCCATCAGTCTCCTTTCGCAAACCAAAGACAGGGGGGCAGCGGCTGCAGAAAAGGCTCAAAAGAAGCAGGAGAAAAAAGAGAAAATCAACCAACTGATCAAGCAGGAAGAGGAAGGTGCCTTGATATATCAGAAGCAGCATGCCTATGGATTTAATTTTCATACCGATGGGTGGAGTTTTTTCTATGAAAAGGGAAAATACAAAACCATTACAAAAACAGGCCTTTGGTGGGTATCCTTTGGTGAACGGAAGCATCCTAAAGAAGAGCGGATCCCTACCGTAAGTTCTTCCGGAGGATTACTGATTGTTTCCAGTTATACTTATGGAAAAGTTAATAATTTCTATTCCCTTAACGTAGGTCTAGGAGAACAAAGACTGATAGGCGGTAAGGGGAATAAAAATGGAGTGGCCGTATCATTGATTTACGGGGGAGCATTTGCGGCTGGACTATTACGCCCCTACTATATAGAAATCCTAAACCCATCCACCGGGTCGCGAGAACAAATCCGCTATACCCCTACTAATAAAAGTTTGTTTCTCGACCCAACAGGTATCATAGGAAAGGGAAGTATAACTAAAGGCTGGAACGAAGTTAATTTTGTTCCGGGTTTTCAGGCCAAAACTGCCCTGCGCTTCGACTATGGTCGCTACAACGAACTATTATCAGCCATTGAAGTGGGATTGCATGCTTCATATTATACCAAGCCAATGCCCATGTTATTAGATGTGCCTGAGAAAAAATTCTTTTTCAACGCATATGTCTCTATCTGTTTTGGTAAGAGAAAGTAAGTATTTTTGCACCCGATAAGGAAGCTATCAAACAGTTTTCTTGTTTAGAAATTATGCAATCACCCTCTCAGCCGACCCTTACAGATTCTACTAAGCCAACAGCTATTAAAAAGCCGGGATGGCTTCGCGTAAAATTACCGGTGGGAGAGAGCTATAAGCATGTTCGTAACCTGGTTGATACCCACCGCCTCCATACCATTTGCGAAAGCGGCAATTGCCCCAATATGGGAGAATGCTGGGGTGCTGGAACCGCAACTTTTATGATTTTAGGCAACACCTGTACTCGCAGCTGCGGATTTTGTTCGGTTGCTACGGGCCGACCAGATCCGGTAGATTGGGAGGAACCTCGCCGTGTTGCAGAAGCCATTCATCTGATGAAGGTAAAACATGCCGTTATAACCAGTGTAGACAGAGACGAATTAAAAGACGGTGGATCTATCATTTGGTATAATACCATTGAAGCAGTTAAGGGACTCAATCCCGACACTACCCTCGAAACCCTGATACCAGATTTTCAAGGCAGGGCTGAGCAAATCCAGCGCATAATACAAGCCGCTCCGGAAGTGGTAAGTCATAACCTCGAAACCGTTGAAAGATTAACCCGCCAGGTGCGCGTTCAGGCAAAATATCATCGCAGTCTGGATGTTTTGCGGCAATTGAAACAGGGCGGCATGCGAACCAAAACTGGCATGATGTTGGGTTTGGGGGAAACAAAAGAAGAAGTGATTCAAAGCATCCAACACCTGGTTGATGTGGGTTGTGATGTGCTTACGCTGGGTCAATATTTGCAGCCAACCGCCAAACATTTACCCGTTCAGCGATTTGTGCATCCCGATGAATTTGCCGAACTGAGAGAAATCGGATACGAGCTGGGATTAGACTATGTAGAAAGTGGCCCGCTGGTAAGATCATCCTACCACAGTGAAAAACACGTAATACCCGGATGGGGTAAATCTGGCTGGCTGATGGAAAAAACAGGCACCACCATCGCTTCCTGAATCTTGCGTATATGAAAAAATTACTACTCCCGTTTCTGGCTCTACTGATTATTCCCCGCGTTCAGGGGCAATGGGAGTGGACGAATGTAGATAGTGCATTTGCACCCCTTCCTGCTTCCGTGCATGTTTACTATACACAAACCCTTACGGAAGGAAAACCCAATAAAGCTTATTACGTAAGCATAGATCTTTCCGACCGAAAACTCGATCTTACCAGCCGGGTAGGGAATGGTAAAAGATATACGCCTTCGCAATACTTTGAGAATAATGAGCAGCCGCTGCTTGTAATGAACTGTACTTTTTTTGAGTTTGTGCATAATAGCAACCTGAATGTGGTAATCAGCGACGGACAATTACTATCCTACCAGGTGCAAACAATGGCTGCCAAAGGGAAGGATAGTGGTCAGTATTATCATGTGCTGGGCAGCGCAATAGGCATTACTAAGCGACATAAGGCGGATGTGGCCTGGTTGTATGTAGACTCAACCCTTCGATACCCCCTGGCTACCCAGCAGCCAATTAATAGCTGGAAAGATGCCATTTCAAATCCTGCAGCAGCCGACTATTTGCAAAAAGGAAAATTCAAGAAATGGAAAATGCAAACAGCTGTGGGAGGCGGACCGATATTACTACAGGAGGGAGCAATTCAGATTGCTAATAATATTGAAAGAAAGTTTGCCGGCAATGCCATTAAGGATAAACATCCCCGAACCGGTATGGGATATACTTCCGGCGGTCAATTGATATTACTCGCAATAGAAGGTAGATTTCCCGGAAAAGCAGAAGGGGCTACCCTAGAACAAATGGCAGCCATGTTTAAACAAATAGGTTGTGTGGAAGCCCTTAATTTAGATGGAGGGGGCAGCAGTTGCTTATTGATAAATGGAAAAAATACCATCCAGCCTAGCGATAAAGAAGGACAACGCCCGGTGCCCGCCGTATTTATGGTAAAATAAAAGTAGGGGTTGCTACACTTTTAAATCCCATACAAGAGCTGATGCACCCAGAATAGCCGCATCTGATTCTTTCAGGTGACTCACCAGAATTTTTACTTTTTGCTGAAATATTTGAATCAAATTATTTTCCATATGCTCCCGAACTGGCTTTAATAATAGGTCGCCAGATTTGGTTAGTCCGCCAAATAGTATAATAGCTTCTGGGCTCGAGAACATCACAAAATTAGCCAACGCCATCCCAAGAATTTTTCCGGTAAATTCAAATATTTCTTTTGCCAGCACATCACCCTTCATGGCGGCATCGTACACTTTTTTTGAATCCAGTTGGTCTTCGGGGATATCCCGCAATAAACTCGGTTGGTTACTGCCGGCAAGCACTTCTAAAGTAGTAAGCACAACGCCAGTTGCAGATGCATAGCTTTCGAGAGAGCCGTATTTACCGGTTCCCTGATGGTAACGACCTTCCGGAATAATAATCGTGTGACCTAATTCACCGGCAAATCCATCATGGCCATAGATAAGTTGGCCATTCGCTACAATTCCACTGCCCACGCCGGTTCCCAGGGTAATCATGATAAAGTCATTCATACCCTTGGCAGCCCCATACATCATTTCACCAAGGGCCGCAGCATTGGCATCATTGGTTAATACTACTGGCAGCTTGAACTTATCCTTTATCATTTTGGATAGCGGAATAATGCCCTTCCAGGGTAAGTTGGGGGCATATTCAATGGTACCGCTGTAATAGTTACCATTCGGGGCACCCACACCGATCCCTCTGAACCGGCCAATACCACCTGCCTGTTCAATAAGGGGCTGTACTTTGTGGTATAATTCATCAATATAACTGTCCAGATGATCCTGTCCACGGGTAGACATTTCGCTGGAGAACAGCAGATTGCCCACGCGGTCTACAATACCAAATTTGGTACCAGTTCCACCAATATCAATACCAATTGCTAAAGCTTCCATAGCCTGTATATTTCGGTTGCCGGTTGAATAGGTTGAATCTGCACTCATAAAAAAATCTTTCCGGTTGATTAATGACCCCCCCCTGAAACCTGCGCATCAAAGTCGAGCCCCTGACGCTTTAATACCGATTGCAATTTCAATGCAAGCAAAGCTAGCACAGCAAAACAAACGGCAGCAAGGAGGTACGACTGATGAAGACCTACGGAAGAAATATCCCCAATAGCTCCTTGTAAGGGAGGAACAATTGCACCACCTAATATCATCATAATCAGAAAAGCGGAGCCTTGGCTGGTATATTTCCCCAATCCTCCCACACCCAGAGAGAATATACAGGGCCACATAACCGAGCAACATAATCCACCTGCCATAAATGCATAAACGGAGATGATTCCCTTAGTAAATACGCCCACTAACATGCAGGCGGTTGCTAGCAAAGAAACTGCCAAGAGTGTTTTAACCGGTTTTTCCTGACCATAAAAAAATACACTCACTGCTATGGCAATCATAATGGCATATCCATATAAATCACTTACGTCGTTGCCATAAATAATACTTACGGTAAGTACCAAGGCAAATGCTACAAACGGAATTACCGCCATAGCAATCTTTTTTGTTATTCCGGTTAAATTAAATACACTCACCGCTCCCATCCATCTACCAATCATCAAACTACCCCAATAGAGTGAAATGTATTTTGATATTTTGCTCTCATCCATTCCTGCATCGGTTAAATAGCCTGGCTGTTTTAAAAGGGCTCCGAAATTATTATCAATGGTTACTTCCACACCAACGTATACAAATATGCCAATCATTCCAAAAATAAGCTGCGGATACTTCATAGCACCCCAGCCATCGGGCTGCTGTATCGCCTTTCCATTAGAATAAAATAAAATACCCATTACACTAATAACAGTTAATAACAACAACCAGAGTTTAGATACATTAGTAAGTTGTCCAACAATGATTACTCCAATAATGAGGGCAGTCATCAGAAACAGTGAGGACGAGGCTTTGCCGGCTTTTTCAAATGCCTCATCATTTTTACCATCAGGTAATTTGGAGAAGGTAAAGAAAAGGGCCACTGCAGCAAAAACGCCGGCCACTATCAGGTAGAGCGTATTGATATTGGTAACGGTAACTTCTGATTGACTGCTGCTGGGGGTTCCAAAGAGAAAGTAGCTTACAATTAAGGGTCCCAGTGTGGTTCCCAATGAATTTACACTGCCCCCCAGATTGAGGCGGTGAGAACCGGTAGCAGGATCACCTAGTAAGATGGCAAAAGGTTGTGCAGCCGTTTGCTGAAGAGAAAATCCAAGTGCCACTACAAAAAACGAAGCAAGTATTGCCGGAAATGAATTCGCATTGGCGGAAGGGATAATCAGCAAGGCCCCCACAACCGATATCAGCAGTCCATAAATAATTCCCTTTTTATATCCGATTCTATTCAAGATATCATAACCAATCATATTGGAAACAAGAAACAAAATCAGCGACCCGATAAAATAGGCTCCATAAAAGGCAGAGCCAATTAATTGAGATTCAAACTGACTCAAATTAAAATGCGTTTTACAAAAGGGAATAAAAATACTGTTAGAGGCAGCAATAAATCCCCAGAAAAAGAATACGATAACAAGATTGGCTAGTGCACCCGTATTGGTGGGTTGATGGGTTGTTTTCATGGCAAGCAATGTTTGAATAGGGGCTAAAGTAATAAGAATTTCATGATTTTACGCTTTTCAACAGATAATTTGAACGAATCAGAATTGTTATTAACTTTCGTGAGTAAAATCTTACAATGGAAATTATTCATATTACTGCTGAATGTTACCCGGTTGCCAAAGCTGGGGGATTGGGGGATGTAGTGGGTGCCTTGCCAAAATACCAGTGTAAGGCAGGCCATATAGCTAAAGTAATTATGCCCATGTATCGAACTGCATTTTTGTATGCAAATGAATGGACGGTAGATTATAAGGGACAGGCTAATCTGGCAAACTGGCATTTTGATTTTACAATTATCAAAGAAAAGCATAATAAGCTGGGCTTCGATTTGTTTTTGGTAGATATCAATGGGTTGCTCGACCGACAAAAAATTTATGGATATGGAGACGATACCGAGCGTTTTGTGGCTTTTCAGATTGCAGTACTAACCTGGATGAAAAGTTGGGAACATCGCCCCGATATTGTGCATTGTCACGACTACCACACCGGGCTGATACCCTTTATTATGCAGCATTGTTACGACTATCAGATGCTGGCAGGCATCAAAACCATCTTCACCATTCACAATGCCCAATACCAGGGTTCGATGGGTTGGGAGAAGAGCCGCTATATACCTCGATGGGATTTATGGAAAAGAGGAATGCTCGAATGGGCACATGCTATTAATCCCCTGGCATCCGCAGTAAAATGTGCTTATCGGGTTACCACCGTTAGCCATAGTTATTTGCAGGAACTTACCTCTCATTCAAATGGATTGGAGGCCCTGTTTGAATATGAAAAGGGTAAATGTGTAGGTATTTTGAATGGCATCGATAATGAAGTTTGGAATCCCGCAACCGATAGCTATCTTTCTTTCCATTACACAGCCAAAACCGTAAATGCGGGAAAAGAACAGAATAAAGCCCTGCTTTGCAGCCGTTTTGGATTAGACCCCCAAAAGCCCCTGATTGTATTTATTGGAAGACTGGTAGGGGAGAAAGCCGCCGAACTGCTGCCCGATGCCATTGCCGGAGCTATACATGAAATGGGACATGCAGCCTCCTATCTAGTATTAGGCAGTGGTGAGCATGATGTGGAGGGTAGGCTAACGGATATGTTGATGCCGTTTTCCGGACAATTTAACGCCGTAATTGGGTATGATGAAGGGCTGAGTCATTTGATGTATGCAGGGGCAGATTTTCTGCTAATGCCCAGCCGGGTTGAGCCCTGTGGATTAAATCAATTATACGCCATGCGCTATGGAACAGTGCCTATCGTGCGTTCTACCGGTGGTTTGCGGGATACCGTATCCGATATGGGTGATCCGGAAGGGTTTGGAATCCGCTTCGATCAGGCCTCCGTTTCAGATATTATCTACTCAATCGGAAGAGCTATCCAGGTATATCAGTCCAAAGACCACCTTACCCGCATGCGACACTGGATGATGGAAATCGACCATAGCTGGGAAAATACCGTGGAACAATTTACCCGGGTATATCAGTGATAATTAAGCGGTGAACAACAATAAACAATCTAATGGTTAAAATTCAGTAAATTGCCCATATGACAAGTATATCTAAATCTGTAGTAGCCGTTATTTTGGGTGGGGGAGCCGGCAGCCGCCTGTATCCATTAACCGCCAGCCGTTCAAAACCCGCTGTTCCCATAGCAGGAAAGTATCGTTTGGTTGATATTCCTATCAGCAATTGTATCAATAGCCATATCAACCGGATGTTTGTATTAACACAGTTTAATTCTGCATCCCTCAACAAGCACATTAAAAACACCTATCATTTTAGTGCTTTCAGTACCGGCTTTGTAGATATTCTGGCTGCAGAACAAACGCCCGATAATCCGGGCTGGTTTCAGGGAACCGCAGATGCAGTTCGTCAATCACTTCGGCATATATCCAATTTAGAATTTGAACATATCCTGATATTAAGCGGCGATCAGTTGTATCAGATGGATTTCAGCGATATGCTCAATAACCATATCAAAAATGAGGCGGATATTTCTATAGCAACCATACCGGTAGATGAACGCGATGCCCCTGAATTTGGTATCCTGAAAAGTAATGAAGCTGGGATGATTACCTCATTTATAGAAAAACCCAACAAAGACATATTGGCCGAATGGGTAAGTGATACTGGCCCAGAAATGCAACAAAAAGGAAAGCATTACCTCGCTTCCATGGGTATCTATATTTTTAGTAAGCAGGTGCTGTATAACTTGCTGAATGAAGTACATCCTACCGCTACCGATTTTGGTAAGGAAATAATTCCTAATTCTATCGTGTCGTTTAAAGTGGCTAGCTATCAATATGAAGGCTACTGGACCGATATCGGAAATATTCATTCGTTCTTCGAAGCCAATCTTTCCCTTACAGATGATATTCCCCCGTTTAATCTGTTTGATAATAACAAAACAGTATACAGTCGCGCCCGTATGTTGCCCCCTGCAAAAATCAGTGGTACTACATTGGAAAAAACAATTATTGCAGAGGGTTCCATCATCAACGCCAGTCGCATCGAACAAAGTGTAGTAGGTATCCGCTCAAGAATTGGACATGGTACCACTGTAGTAAATACCTACATTATGGGTAATGATTACTACGAAACGATTGATGAAATGGATGTAAATACGAAAAAGGGATTGCCCATGATTGGTATCGGAGAACGCTGTTACATCAAAGATGCCATTATCGATAAAAATTGCCGAATTGGAAATGATGTGCGCATCAATGGTGGCAAACACCTGGCCAATACCGACCATAGTTTGTATACGGTAAAGGATGGCATTATTGTAGTGAAAAAAATGGCAGTTTTGCCGGATGGATTTGTTATTTAATCGGCCGAGCTTTTCTGTGTTCTATAAAATCTTTAAAAAATTGATGCATGTCTACCGTTTATTCCGGAACCAAACAGCCACTTAGTTTTTGGCAGATTTGGAATATGTGTTTTGGTTTTTTTGGTATTCAGTTCGGATGGAGTTTGCAGATGGGCAACATGAGTGCCATCTACGAATTTTTAGGAGCCAAACCCGAAGAAATTCCCGGACTCTGGTTAGCGGCTCCCATGACGGGACTGCTGGTGCAACCGATTATCGGATACTTGAGCGACCGTACCTGGCATCCCACATTGGGTAGAAGGCGTCCGTTCTTTTTGGTAGGTGCTATCCTGAGTTCGCTAGCTTTATTGTTAATGCCCAATTCCAGCGCCGTGTGGATGGCTGCCGGAACCCTTTGGATTCTCGATTCCTGCATTAATATTACCATGGAGCCCTTTCGGGCATTTGTAGCCGATAACCTCGATGAGCAACAGCAATCTTACGGATATGCTATGCAGAGTATGTTTATTGGTGCTGCCTCTTTTATTGCCGGGTATTTGCCCGGGTTGCTGGTAAATTGGTTGGGAATATCCCGCGAAAAAGGGGCCGGAGGAATTCCCCTAAATATCATGTGGTCTTTTTACATTGGAGCAGCCGTATTTCTAGGTGCCGTATTGTATACTGTTTTCAGAAGTAAAGAATATCCCCCATCCGATCCCAACTGGAAATCCAAAGCAGCTGCCGAAACCGGTGGTGGATTTTTTAATGGGGCCAGTGAAATCCTACATTCCGTTCAGAATATGCCTGTGCCTATGCAACGGTTGGCCATTGTTCAATTTTTAACCTGGCCTGGACTTTTTTTAATGTGGTTCTATTATAGTACTGGCGTAGCGGCTGATATTTTTAAAGGCGATGCTATACAAAATAGTGTGCAATACACCAAAGGCTTGGAATTGGCCAATGAAACCTCTGCTATTTTAAACCTGGTAACTTTCGCCTTCTCTTTTACTATTCCATTTTGGGTAAAAAAGCTCGGCAAAAAGTTAACCCACACCGCCTGTTTACTAGTGGGTGGGTTAGGGTTGATTTCTGTTTCCTTTATTTCGCAACCCAACCTGTTATTTATTTCTATGGGTATGGTAGGCATTGCCTGGGCCTCTATTTTATCAATGCCCTATTCGTTATTATCGGGATGCATACCTCCCGAGAAAACCGGAATCTATATGGGCATCTTCAATTTCTTTATTGTGTTGCCCGAAATTATTGCTTCCCTGTTCTTTGGAAAAATTATGGAAAAATACCTAGGTAACGATCGTTTACAGGCTGTAATGATAGGAGGCCTGTTACTTTGCACAGCAGGGATAGTTTGTGCCCTGATTGTAAAAGAAAATAAACCAGCTGCTAATCAATACGAATCCATTGATTAGTGTGCTGATGTTGATAACGAATAAACCCTGAATCATCTGTTACTATGAGAAAAAAATTGCTTTCTGCGTTGTTAGCCGCTGCCTGCTTACTTTCAGCAAATGCGCAGTCTCTAGAAGCGTATCCGACCCATTGGTTTACCAAAATGCAATGGAATAAAATACAGGTAATTGTTAGAAGCAAAACCGAACAACTTTCCGGAAAAAAAGTTAGTGTAAATTATCCGGGTGTTAAGTTGACGGGTGTAGATAGTTTTTCTAATAAGCGATACCTGGCCTTACAATTAACCATTGGCTCTTCTACAAATGCCGGCATTATTCCTATTCAATTCATCAGTGCCGATGACACCCTCACCCTTCAATATGTAATCAAGCCTTCCCGTTCTGGTCGCGGAACGCAATATGCGCAGGGGGTTCGATCAGCCGACCTAATTTATCTGCTAATGCCCGATCGCTTTAGTAATGGAGATCCGGCAAATGATGCGTTTAATAACATGCAGGATGCTACTGTAAACCGAAGCAATCCCCTCAATCGGCATGGAGGCGATATTTCCGGAGTAATGCGGCAATTAGATTACCTGAAAGATTTGGGAGTTACTACGGTTTGGATGACGCCGGTAAATGAAAATGATATGCCCCTAAAGAAAGAGTCGGCTGGTATGATGAGCGGATATCATGGATACTGGTTTACCAATCAATACCAAATAGATTCACGTTTTGGCGGAAATGAAGCCTATAAAAAATTAGTAGAAACCGCCCATCAAAAAGGGATGAAAATTATTCAGGATGCTGTATATAACCATGTAGGTATAGAGCATTGGATGTATAAGGATGCCCCGGCTCTGGATTGGATCAATCGCTGGCCCGGATACACTGGCAGCAACCATAAAGAAGAAATGTTGTTCGATCCCTATGCAAGCGAAAAAGATAAAAAACAATTACTAGACGGATGGTTTGTTCCCCATCTGCCCGATGTAAACCAACGCAATCCTTACGTTGCCAATTACCTGATTCAATATGCTATCTGGGCAACGGAAGAATTCGGGTTAGATGGTTGGCGCGTAGATACCTACAAATATTGCGATGAACCATTTTTAAACAGAATCAACACGGCACTGTTGAAGGAGTATCCTTCTCTTACACTGTTTGGTGAAGCTTGGACCAATTCGGTTTCCGGCAATGCGTATTTTACCCGCAATCAAATGGAGGTTCCTTTTAAACACAATATGTTAGGGGGAGTTGATTTTCCTATGAATGGTGCAATACTCGAAGCTATCAATCAGCCCGAAGGTTGGACGCAGGGGATTAATCGACTGCATATGACGCAGGCACAGGACTTCTTGTATGAGCAGCCCCTCAATAATTGTTTGTTTCTAGACAATCACGATACCGACCGCTTTTTTTCTATGGTTGGAGAGGATATCAATAAGTTTAAGCAGGGCATCGGATTGTTACTTACCCTTCGGGGAATTCCTCAATTATATTATGGCACTGAAATTCTAATGAAGAATTTTAAAAATCCCAGCGATGCGATGGTTCGTCTCGATTTTCCTGGAGGATTTGCCGGAGATGCTGCGAATAAATTTACTGCCAACGGAAGAACAGCTGCCGAGAACGAAGCATTTAATTATGTGCGGCAATTAGCCGGCTATCGCAAAAAATCGCTGCCCCTACAAATTGGAAAAACAAAACAATTTCTACCGGTTAACGGCGTATATGTATTTACCCGTACGCATCAAAAGCAGTCTGTACTCTGCGTACTCAACCGCTCAAATGAAACCCGCGAAATTCCCTTTAAAACGTATGAAGAATCTTTTACAGGCTTTACCAAAGCGGTAGACGTAATCACCGGCGAAGTGGTAAGTCAGTCGCTGAAGGTCGGGTCTGGTCAATTTAAAATTTTCGAACTGAAAGCAAAGTAATACTGGCATCAGCCGGGGGTAACAGGTACTATCTATTAATGCACTCAAGTAAAAGAAACCCATGGCAAAGCAATCCGATTCAACAGAGGCTAACAACGATGCCAATCTACCAAAAAAGAAAAATGTGCCACCTCCCCAGCGCTATGAGGAGGTACATTTTGTAGATACCAGTCAACCGGTTTGGAATTATTCTTTGTTTACTGCAGAGGATATTGCGAATTTTCAAAAAGGTACCCACTATCGGTTATATGAGTTATTCGGTAATAAACAACTCACGGTAAATCTAATAGCAGGAACCTACTTTGCAGTTTGGGCACCTAATGCAACCTATGTTTCTGTAATCGGTTATTTTAATGCATGGGATACGCTTACTCATCCCTTAAAAGTTCGGTTAGATCATTCAGGTATTTGGGAAGGATTTATTCCGGGAATTTTGCAGGGCGAGGCGTATAAATATCATATTCACGGTTTTCAGGGGGTTCAGTTAGATAAGGGAGACCCCTTTGCAAATTACTGGGAAAAACGGCCTTATACGGCTTCCATTGTTTGGAATCCTCAATATAAATGGGGGGATGCCGAATGGATGAAAACCAGAAAAAAGCACAACCATTTACAAGCACCTTATTCAGTGTATGAAATGCATTTGGCCAGTTGGATGCGGCCAGATCCTAACAACGAAGAAGTTTATAATACCTATCAGCAAATAGCAGATCGCCTGGTGCCGTATGTATTGGATATGGGCTTTACCCACGTTGAATTGATGCCCGTAATGGAACATCCATTCGACGGTAGCTGGGGATATCAGGGTACCGGTTTTTTTGCGCCTACTTCCCGGTTCGGAAATCCGCAAGAATTTGCTGAATTGGTTGATGCATTGCATCAAGCAGGAATTGGCGTTATTTTAGATTGGGTACCCTCTCATTTTCCCTACGATGCCCATGGTTTATTTATGTTCGACGGAACCCATACCTACGAATATGCCGATATGCGCAAAGGATATCATCCCGATTGGAACTCCTATATATTCAATTATAAGCGGGGCGAAGTAAAATCTTTCCTCATTAGCAGTGCCCGTTTCTGGTGCGATCGATTTCATGCCGATGGTATAAGGGTAGATGCCGTAAGTTCTATGTTGCGGCTCGATTACAGCCGTGCCAATCACCAATGGGAGCCAAATGAATATGGCGGCAATGGAAATCTAGAAGCCATCGCATTTATTACCGACCTGAATGAAACACTTTACCGCGATTTTCCCGACATCCAAACCATTGCAGAAGAAGCTACTGATTGGCCTAAAATCAGCAAACCTACTACAGAAGGTGGATTAGGGTTTGGTATGAAATGGATGATGGGATGGATGCACGATACCCTGGATTATTTTAAAATGGATGCTTTGTTCCGGCAGTTTCATCAAAATAAATTCTCATTCAGTATGATGTATTTCTACGACGAGAATTTTATGCTGCCACTCAGCCACGATGAGGTAGTGCACGGCAAAAGCCCCATGATTTATAAAATGCCCGGCGATGAATGGCAAAAGTTTGCCAACCTGCGGGTATTATATGCTTACATGTTTACTCATCCCGGTGCCAAATTGCTGTTTATGGGCAATGAATTCGGTAGCACGCAGGAGTGGAATTATAAAACTGAATTGCCCTGGCACCTCTTGCAATTTGCTCCGCATGCAGGGCTTCAGCAATGCGTAAAAAAACTGAATGCCCTCTATCGGTCAGAACCTGCCTTATATGAAAAACAATTCGAGCCCGGAGGATTTGAATGGATTGATCTCAACCACCGGAGTGAATGCGTGCTGGTATACAGTCGCAAAGGGAAAAAAGACAAAGACCAGTTGATTGTAGTGCTAAATGTTACGCCCGTTGTAAGAAATAACTGGGAAGTTTATGTGTACGGAAAAAGTAAATGGAAAGAAATATTTAACAGCGATCAAATAGAATTCTGGGGAACAGGAGATGTAGGTAACCCATCTATTGAAGCTACCTTGGTAGATAAAGCCACCAAATGTTATCGCTTAACCATTAACCTGCCTGCCCTAAGTGCGATTGTATTAAAATAGTTCCCCTTTATTACCAACTCATACTTCTGAAAGTATCGGTAATTCAATTCGAAAACAACTTCCTTTACCAGGTTCCGTCCAACGGATGCTGATTTTGCCTTTATGATACTGCTCGATAATTCTTTTGGTTAATGCCAGTCCTATACCCCATCCTCTTTTTTTGGTTGTGAATCCTGTTTCAAAAACCCTATCTACTGCTTTCAAATCCATACCCTTGCCGGAATCGGTAATGTCTAGGATTATGGATTGTTGGGTTAGAAAGCCAGTAATGGTAATTGTTCCATTTCCCTCCAGTGCATCCAGGGCATTTTTCAGCAGATTCTCAATCACCCAATCAAATAGTGGTGCTGATAGCAGCGTAGATACTGATTCTAGGTTGGCAATATTGCATGCAATGGTAACCTGCCCCCCCATTCTTCTTTTCATATAGTCTACCACTTCTTCTACTCTGCGGGCGGGGAAAGCTTGCTCTAGTTGGGGCGCATTTCCAATTTTACCAAAACGGTCGGTAACCAATTGAAGGCGGTTAACATCTTTGTTTATCTCATTGGCTAATACTTCGTTTTGTGGTTGTTCTTTCATCAGTTCTACCCAGGCCTGTAAATTACTTACGGGTGTACCCAATTGATGGGCTGTTTCTTTTGCCAGGGAAACCCATAGCTGATTCTGTTCACTCTTATACATATAACGAAGAGAGGCTATGGTTATAGCAATAAATAGGAAGGCAATTAATAATTGAATTATTGGATACCAGCTGATCTCGTCTAGCAAAGAACTTTTCCCATAATAATAATAATTGGCAGTAAAGGGCTGCTCTTTCAGTACGAGTATGATGGGATTGGGCTCATATTTTTTAAATGCCAGCAGCTGTTTCTTCAAATAGTTTGGGTCTGCAAGCACAGCAGAACTGTCTAGATTTAAATAGTTTCCCGTTATACTATCTTTTTCGTTGGTTTCAATGATGGGAATTCGGGTATTTTGAACCGAGAGATGGGTTGCCAGGGTAATACTTGCACTGTCGGATGATTGCAGAATCGTTCGTTGTGCTTCTACCCAGGTGGCAACATGTTTTCTTTCATCATCTGCAAGCATACCCGATAAGTAATGGGAATAGACCACACTGGAAATTACCCCCAGTAAGGCAAAAAATAGTACCAGCCATTTAAATGATGAATTGAGAAAACGCATTGCGCGGTTTTATGGATAAAGTTACCGAAAAATATATGAGTCTTTTATACAACGAATCAGAGTACTACCAAT
Organism: Sediminibacterium sp.; assembly: GCA_044337245.1. GTDB lineage: Bacteria > Bacteroidota > Bacteroidia > Chitinophagales > Chitinophagaceae > Sediminibacterium. Next base: position 20,140 of record JBIINW010000021.1, read on the forward strand.
AAAAAGGGCAGTTGAAGAAAATCAACTGCCCTTTTTGGGTACGATTACGATTGCTAGAATAGGTTATCCAAACAGTCCGCCCTTCTTCAAGGTTTTGATGCCCTTGCCAATTCTAAATCCGTTGTGATAAATTTCGATGGTATAGTTGCCTTCCACATACCGATCTGTTTTTTTAAGATCGAAGTTTACGGGTACAATTTTGCCTTGCTCATAATTCACGCCAATTTTATTGGTATAGGTTTTCACACCTTCTTCCCGTGTAGTAAATGTGTTGTTTCCTTCTGAAATTACTTTTCCGTCGGGACCAGTAACAATTACATATAATTCCTTATTACCTGAAGGAGTAACCCGGTTTTCATCCAGTACAAATTGAACCCGAATCAAATCAGCTTTTTTGGCGGTGGTGGTTTCTTTTTCCTTACCACTCTTAGAAATTGCGAAAGCACCTATGCCTATCTGTGAAGCATGTAGGGTACTTGCCACATCCACCTTATCTTCTAGTTGCTTTTTCTCGGTTTTGGTTACGGTTAAATTTTGTTCAAGGTTTTGTTTGTCAGAAGTCAACTGCGTTTTTTCTGTGCTGAGTTGTTGATTGGCAGCTGTTAATTCTTTGTTTTCACCTTTCAGTTTTTCAATCTCTGCAAATAAACCATCCACTTTGCCATTTAACTCGCCAATCAATTTTTTGGCAGCCGTTAACTCAGATTCAGTGGCATTTTTCTTTTTCAGAATGCTGCTGATATTACCCTTCAGTTGCACGATATCTGCGTTTTTGGCAGCCAGATCCCCGGTTAACTGAACAGTAGTTTGGGTAAGTGAATCTGCTTTGGCAGACACTTCCATAAAATCTTGCTGAATGGCAGCACGTGCACTGTCTACACTAGAAATACGCGTTTCCAGGGTAGTAACCGCTTGGCGGTGTTGACTTTTATCGTAAAAAATATAGCCCCAGGTACCTACTAAGGCAGCCAGCAAAATTCCGTAAATCAGTTTGCGGTTGTCTTTTTGTTCGGGAACATCATAAGGGGTGTTTTTTTCGGGGGATTCCATGTGTTGTTTTTTTTGTAAAATGTATAAAATAGTAAATATGAAACTAACTGATTTGTTGATTATTGATATTGAAACTGTTCCCGCGAAGTCTAAATATTCGGATTTAGACGAAGCATGGAAGCTATTATTCAACGATAAAGCTACCAAAATCGTGCCATTACAGGGTAATATAGCAGAAATTTATAAAAAAAGGGCCGGTATTTGGGCCGAATTCGGGAAAGTGGTTTGTATAGGTGCCGGCTTTTTTCTGCCCTTACCCTCGGAGCAATGGGAATTGCAGTTGTTTAGTTTTTCAGGCCATGCCGAAGAACAAATACTAAGAGATTTTACCCTTTTTTGTGAAACCTGGCAATCCCGGAATCGGGATTTTCGGTTTGCGGGCCATAATATCCGAGAATTTGATATCCCCTTCCTTGGCAGAAGAATGTTAATAAATGGACTTCCATTGCCCGAATCCCTTCGGTTACAGGACAAAAAGCCTTGGGAAGTAACCCATTTTGATACCCTCGGTTATTGGAAGTTTGGGGATTATAAAAATTATATTTCCCTGCATTTACTGGCCAACGTGCTGCAGATTCCCTCTCCCAAACGAGGCATTTCGGGGGCTGATGTGCAGGATCTGTATTATCAGCATAACAATCTACAAGGTATTGTTCACTACTGCAAACAAGATGTACTGGCCACGTCCCGCATCATTCAGCGATTGATAAACCTGCCTCCGGTAGAGGATAACCAGGTAAAATCTTGGCGGGATCCTAATTGGGGTACAATGTTTACAACTTTATCGTAAGGATTTTCATTATTATCATCCACTGTTCCATCTTTGTACCCATGGCAGTGGAAAAAATTATTCAGGAGTGGAAAGTTAAAAAGTTTCGGCCAATTTATTGGTTGGAGGGGGAGGAGCCGTATTATATTGACCATTTAATGCAATACGCGGAAAATAATTTGTTATCCCCGGCAGAGGCTGAATTTAACCTTACGGTATTTTATGGAAAGGATGCCGAAATATCGAACATCATCAATGCCTGCCGCAGGTATCCCATGTTTGCAGAACGACAGGTAGTAATCTTGCGCGAAGCGCAAATGATGCGGGATGTTGAGGGATTAATGCCCTATATCGAAAACCCCCAACCTTCTACGGTATTTGTAGTAGGGTATAAAGATAAAAAACTTGATGGCCGCAAACAGATGGCTAAAGTGATTGCAAAAACCGGGGAACTTTTTTCTACTAAAAAATTATACGAAAATCAATTGCCGGCTTGGGTAGAGCAAATGGTAAAAGAACAGGGGTTAACCATTAATCCCCGCGCCCAGCAGCTATTGGTAGATCATATTGGTAACGACTTGAGCAGACTGTACAACGAAACCGTAAAGCTGGCTGTAAATCTGGGTAAACGAAAAAATATCACCGAAGATGATATAGCCGAATTTATTGGAGTAAGCAAGGAATTTAATGTGTTTGAATTGCAAAATGCTTTTGGACAAAAAAATCTAACAAAAACTGTTCAGATAATACAATACTTCGAATCCAATCCCAAAGCGGGTCCCATTCAGATGATTCTTCCGGCGCTGTTTAATTTTTTTAGTAAAGTGTATATGCTGTATGCAATGCGGGGGGCTGATCAACAAATGATGTCTGACCAATTGGGTGTAAAGCCCTATTTTTTAAAAGAATACCTCGCTAGTTCCCAAAAATATTCCTATCAACAAATAGAGCGGGCACTGCTGTTATTACATCAGTATAACTTAAAAAGTGTGGGGGTTGATAGTGCCCGAAGTTCCGACGCCGATTTAATGAAGGAACTGGCAGTAAAAATTATGTTATAAAGTTGGTTGCTGTTGCAGCCAATTAATCGCCTGTTGCCGGTCTGCCGACAGCTGATTTTTTAATTCCTCTAGAGTATTAAATTTCACTTCGTCGCGTAAAAAGTGCAGCAACTTTACCTGAATGGTTTGCTGATAGATGGTTTCATCGAAATCAAAAATATGCACTTCTATTACCCGGCTTTTGCCATTAACGGTTGGGCGAATACCAATATTCATCATACCCCGTTTTTGGAGGGTAATTTGAAGGCTGGGCGATTTCAGCGAAACGGAAACTACATACACACCATCGGAAGGAATCAGCTTATCCTCTTCCGTAATTTGTAAATTTGCTGTGGGAAATCCAATGGTACGGCCTAACTGATTACCCTCCATTACCACGCCTTCAAAAAAATAGGGATATCCCAAAAGTGCCGTTGCCTCATCTACTTGATGCGATAAAATTGCTTGTCGGATTCGGGTAGAACT
>JBIINW010000022.1:0-23456 GCA_044337245.1 Sediminibacterium sp.
TGTTGCAAACTGATAAAAAGGAGCAGGATAAGGTAGTGGAGCAATTGAAAGGGAAAGAAAAAGAAATAACCGCTCAAATACGCGACAAAGAAAAGCAACGGCAGCGGGTGCAACAAGCCTTTCAGGCCATTATACGTCGTGAGATTGAAGAGGCTAAAAAGCGCGAAGCTGCCAGAATAAAAGCCCAGGAAGATAAAAACAAGGGTGCTGGTACATCCACTCCAAAAAGGACTGAAAGTAATGAAGGCGTTTCTGGTTTAACCACCCCTTATCGCGAGCGAACCTATACACCCTTAGAATCTACACCGGAAGGAAGAGAAATGTCGATTAATTTCGAGAATAACCGAGGCTCCCTCCCTTGGCCTGTTGCTTCTGGAGTAGTAACGGCACATTTTGGCATAGAAACTATTCCAGGTACTAAATTAAAGCGGAAAACAGACGGTATCGAAATCTCTCTGCCAGCTGGCTCACCTATAAAATGTGTGGCTGATGGTAAAATCTCCTACATCAGTGAAGTGGAAGGCGAACAGATGATTATCATCCAGCACGGAAAATATTTTACCGGATATACCAACCTCTCTTCTGTTTCCGTATCTAAAAATCAGGAGGTGAAAGCTGGCACTACCCTAGGGCGTTCCGGTGTTTCTATTGATGGAGAAGGATCTTTGATATTCATGATTATGAATGAAAAAAGTACCCCCATTGACCCCGAAATCTGGTTGAAAAGTCGTCGATAATTCGAGCAGTTAGCCAACCTATTTGTTGCCTACTGTCTTTCAAGGTTAACTTTATTAACCGGTATGGAATCCTGAAATTTTGCCCAATAAAAATCAGTATCTTGAGCCAAAGTAATTAGGATGAGTCAATTTATTTTGGCCCTAGATCAGGGAACCACCAGTAGTCGTGCCATTGTTTTCGACCATTTGGGAAATATTAAATCCATTGCCCAAAAAGAATTTACTCAATTTTTTCCCCAGCCGGGATGGGTAGAGCATGATGCCAATGAAATATGGAGCACGCAATTGGGTGTTGCTGCAGAAGCGGTGATTATGGCAGGCTTAAGCATTAAGGATATTGCTGCTATAGGTATCACCAATCAACGCGAAACAACCGTGCTGTGGGATCGCACTACCGGTCAGCCCTTGCACAATGCAATTGTTTGGCAAGACAGGCGAACGGCTGCCTACTGCGATCAGCTTAAGCAGGAGGGATGGGCAAAAAAGATTCAGCAAAAAACTGGATTGATTATCGATGCCTACTTTTCCGCCACTAAATTAAAATGGATGCTCGATCATGTGCCTGGTGCCAGAGAAAAAGCAGCCAAAGGGGAAGTTTGTTTTGGAACGATTGATAGCTGGCTGATTTGGAAACTTACCAACGGCAAAGTGCACGCTACCGATGTTTCCAATGCCAGCAGAACCATGTTGTATAATATACATACGCTTGCTTGGGACGAAGAATTGTTGCAGTTGATGAATATTCCAGCTTCCGTTTTGCCTGAAGTGAAAAGCAGCAGTGAAGTATATGGATTCACCCAACAAATATTAACTGCTCATTCCATACCCATTGCTGGAATTGCAGGGGATCAGCAGGCGGCTTTGTTTGGACAAATGTGCACCCGTTCTGGCATGGTGAAAAATACCTATGGAACCGGATGTTTTATGCTGATGAATACTGGTACACAGCCAGTACCCTCTACCAATAATTTATTAACCACCATTGCCTGGCAAATAAATGGAGAAACCCAGTATGCGCTGGAGGGAAGTGTATTTATTGCCGGGGCAGTTGTGCAGTGGTTGCGTGATGGGTTAAAAATTATTCGCAATTCTTCGGAAGTGGAGGCATTGGCTACCCAAGTAAATAATAATGAGGGTGTTTATCTGGTACCTGCCTTTGCAGGATTGGGAGCACCCCACTGGAATCAACATGCGCGAGGTACTGTTTTTGGAGTTACCCGTGGCACCACAGATGCCCATATTGCCCGCGCGGCTTTGGAAAGCATTGCCTACCAAACTATGGATGTGTTAAAAGCCATGGAAGCCGATGCTGGAATTGCCATTCGTGAATTGCGGGTAGATGGAGGGGCCACAGCCAATAATTTATTGATGCAATTTCAGAGCGATATGCTGAATACTAAGGTGGTTAGGCCCGCCATAACAGAGACCACTGCTTTGGGAGCCGCGTATCTTGCGGGATTGGCCGTAGGATATTGGAAAAGTATTGAAGAGATTTCGATGCAATGGCAAATGGAAAAAACTTTCCATCCAGAGCTGTCGGATGATCAGCGTAACCACTATGCCAAAGGTTGGAACCGGGCGATATCAGCCACCATACACTGGAGTAAAGAACAATAAGCCTCATCGCAATAAGAAAGATTGAATGAACAGGGATTACATGCTTCAACAATTGAGGCAAACGGCAGAATGGGATATGATAATTATTGGCGGAGGCGCCACCGGATTAGGAACGGCATTGGATGCCGCTTCCCGAGGGTATAAAACATTGTTGATAGAGCAAGCCGACTTTGGAAAAGGTACTTCCAGCCGTTCTACTAAACTGGTGCACGGAGGAGTTCGATATCTGGCGCAGGGAAACATCAAGCTGGTTATGGAAGCGCTGCGCGAAAGAGGTCGCTTACTAAAAAATGCCCCCCACCTCACTTTTGTGCAACCCTTTATTGTTCCGGCATATCGCTGGTGGCAAAAATATTATTATGCCATCGGGCTCAGAATGTACGACCTCCTCTCTGGAAGTCTCTCCCTCGGAAAAACCCGTGTATTAAACAAACGCGAAACCCTGGAACAATTACCCTCTTTACAAACCCATCAACTTTCTGGTGGAATATTATACTATGATGGTCAGTTTGATGACAGCCGCTTATGTGTAGACTTAGCAGTAACGGCTGCCAGCAAAGAAGCAGTGTTATTAAATTATTGTCGGGTAACTTCTTTAGTGCATACCAATGGAAAACTTACCGGACTGGTGTTGTTAGATGAAATCGCCCAACAGTCTTATACTGTGGTGGCTAAGGCAATCGTGAATGCAACCGGTGTTTTTACTGATGCTGTATTAGAAATGGATGATGCCCAATCGCAAAAATTGGTTACGCCTTCTCAGGGAATTCATTTAGTAATTCCCGATACGCTATTTCCCGGATCAGCTGCTATGATGATTCCCAAAACGGATGATGGCAGGGTTTTATTTGCCGTTCCCTGGATGGGCAAAGTGTTGCTGGGTACAACCGATACCGGCGTAGATGCCCCTCAGTTAGAACCCCGTGCCCAGGAAGCCGAAATTGAATTCATTTTAAGTCATATTAACCGATATGGAACCCACTCGATAAAACGCTCCGATGTTTTGAGCGTATATGCCGGCCTGCGTCCTTTGGTGAGCCAGAAGGGGAGTGGAGGTACAGCCATGCTTTCACGAGATCATACCCTGATTATTGCTCCTTCGGGTTTGGTAACCATTACGGGTGGTAAGTGGACTACCTATCGAAAAATGGCTCAGGATGCAGTAGACAACGCTTCTTTTACAGGAAAGCTGCCCAAGAAAACTTGCATCACTTATCAGCTTGCGATTGGGTTTCCAGATAAAAGAAACGGAAAAATTCAGCATTGGGTTACCGAAAATCCTGCTTATGCTGAGCGGATTCATCCTGCTTATAAATATACGCAGGCAGATGTGATATATGCCATAAGGCACGAGCTGGCGGTTACCATAGAAGATGTTTTGGCCCGCAGAACCCGGCTCTTGTTTCTAGATGCACGGGCAGCTATTTACAGCGCTCAAAAGGTTGCAAGTTGGATGGCAGCCGAATTAGGAAAAGATTCAGCATGGGAAACCCAACAAGTAACCAGTTTTGAATTACTTGCCCATCAGTATTTAATTCAGTAAATTGTTCAATCATACTATCCTGGGAGACCAAAATAGTTACTCGAAAAATAACCCATAAAACAATTGCGTAATGACAGCTCTCTTTGCAGAATTTACCGGCACAGCCATTTTACTTATTTTAGGGAATGGAGTAGTTGCCAATGTAGTACTTAATAAGACCAAAGGAAATAATGGGGGGCTTATTGCTATTACTTTAGGATGGGCCATGGCGGTATTTGTGGCTGTGTTTATATCAGCAAACGCCAGTGGGGCTCATTTGAATCCGGCCGTTACGTTGGCATTGGCAATTGCGGGAAAATTTGAATGGGCATTGGTACCCGGCTATTGTTTGGCCCAATTACTGGGAGCCATGCTGGGTGCCGGTATCGTTTGGTTGGCTTACCGCCAGCATTTTGATGCAACGGAAGATGCTTCCACTAAATTGGCTGTTTTTAGTACATCTGCTTCTATACGTTCCAATACCGACAATTTTATAGCAGAACTAGTGGCAACAGCCGTATTTGTAATTGGTGTTTTATTTATTACCGGACCCACGCAAAGTTTGGGCTCAATCAATGCAATACCGGTGGCTTTTTTAGTTTTAGCTATTGGGTTAAGTTTGGGCGGACCCACCGGTTATGCCATAAATCCTGCCCGCGATTTGGGTCCGCGTATTATGCATGCTTTACTGCCTATAAAAAATAAGGGAACCTCCGACTGGGGATATGCCTGGTTACCTGTAATTGCACCCATGGCAGGGGCTGCGCTAGGTGCATTAATATTCGTATACTGCTTACAGTAAGTTTTAGGGTAATTTTCTTTTTTTAAAAGCCACTTTGTGGGCCCCTTTTCTAAAAATTCCTTGTAAAGGCCAGTTAAAGGATTCTTCATTTTCAATTGGGGGAAGTATCGGATGGGCAAAATAATCTGAGTAATACATCTTTAGTAAAATGATAAAATAAGAAATCACCAACGGACCAAATACCAGTCCGGTTATACCAAAGTTTTGTAACCCAATGATGATGCCCAATACAGTAACTAAGGGGTGTACATTGGCCATTTTTTTAGCAAGTACAAAGCGAATCACATTGTCGATGGTACCCATCACCATAACACCCCAAACAGTTAAAAAAATCGCTTGCCAGGTTTGTTGTTGCATGATAAGATAGGCTGCAATCGGAATCCAAAAAAGACCGGTTCCAATAATCGGCAGTATTGAAGTGGCACCCGTTAATACCGCCCAGAATGCTGGTTCTGGAACACCACATATCCAGTACCCAATGTAGGCGGTAAAACCTTGTCCAAACGCCACCAACGGAATACCTACCGCATTACTAAAAGTTTGTGCTTTTAGCTCCTGTCCAAATAGTATAATTTTTCTTCGGCTGAAAGGTAAATAGTGTAAGATGGATGCTTCCAGCCGATTGATGTTTACCAACAGGAAATACAGAAAAAAATACATCATGGTAAGTGATGCCAATGTGTTTAGACTGCTGCTCAGGGCATTCGAAATAAAATGACTGGAATATTCCTGTAACTTTTGCAGATTTTGATCGCTTAGCAGGGAAATATGAAACTGACTTTGAATAGCCTGATCTAGTTCCTTCAGGGGTGCATAAAGATTGGTAACATTCCCACTATACACCATTACCTTTTTCAGCAGCATAGCTATAAAAAGGGTAAGGGGAATCAGAAAGATAAACAGGGAAACAACAATAACGGTTATAGCCGTTAGGCTTTTACTCCATTTCCTTTTACTGATAAGCCAGTTAGCCGGTTTTTTACTCAGCACATAAAAGATAATGGCTCCCAAAAATGCAGTAAAAAAAGCCCGTAAACTCAGCATTAATACCGCTGCGAACAGGATAATGACCGCTAAAAAAAAATAACGGTTAATACGGTGATTAGGCTGATTTTCCATCGTACCTTTAGTAGGGTTATGTAAATATACTGATTATTCCTCCCTTTTGTTTCGATACCATTAACCTTTAAATCCACAGTTATGAATGATAAAGAAAAGTTTTTAACCGGCTTAATCCTGGGTGGATTGGCAGGCGCCGCACTTACCCTTTTTCTCAGCAGTAACAAAGGCAAAGAAATGGTGAACGATTTGAAAACTAAGTCTGATGATTTACAAGAAGATGTAAAAGAAAAAGTGGCCGAATTTGAAACCGCCATGGAAACCTTATTAGATAAAGCCCGCAAGGTTACCGAACATTTTGATGGTGCTTCCCCGGAAAAATCAGCTTAAATTATTTGTATGGAATCGCAGTCCTCTTCTTTTTTTACGCAATACAAAGAGCGCATCGAGCAATATGTGCAAAACAGGCTGCGACTGATTCAGTTGCAGCTTACCCAAAAAGTGGCGGAAGTAAGCTCCAGTTTAGCCTGGTTGTTGCTGATGGCGATGGTAGTTTTTTTTCTGATGATGAGCTTCAGCATTATGTTGGGCTACTATTTTGCTCAACTTACTGGTTCAGTTCCACTCGGCTTTGCCTGCCTAACTGGAGTATACCTGGTAATGGTATTAATGTTATATGCTTTTCGAAAATCCATCCGGAAAAAAGTTAAGGATAGCGTAATTCAATCTATGCTGGATACAAAACCTGAAACGCATGAATCCCAACAGTCCTAATAATCCTATTCACGACGGAATAACTTTGCAGGCCGAAATCGACCGGCTCAAGCGTCAACTTCAGGAGGAGGAGGTACAAATTGCAGACTCAACCCGAAAAATTCCCATGCAGGGATTGAAGATTGCGGGGCTGGGACTGGCAGAAATTATAGCGGGAAAACAAGGATTATCTGGTATTTCCCAGTTGGTGCAGGCCGGGTATTATTGGATAAAAGGAAGAAAAAAACATACTGGGGAACAGGAAATAGCCAAAGATAAATTAACCGAAGGAGCCGGCAAATTGGGGTTAGCCGGTATTATCCACCTGTTAGGAACCGTGTTAAAACGGTAATTGATACGGTGAAAAAACGGATTGTTTTTTACAAATAATTGATTTATAGGCATTTTTGGGGTTTTTCCGCTACATTTTGCCCATAAGCGTAATCCAGAGGATGCAAAATTCAAGTGTGGGTATTTTTAGGGCAATTTTGTTCCTTATTTTTCATTTTTTTAGGGCACATCCCCTTACCTTTGCCGCCAAGTTGGAAAATGCTTTCCGGCTTATAGAATTATCCATCATTTATCACTTTATATTTCACCCGAAATGGCTACCAAAGGAAAAATCAAACAGATTATCGGAGCAGTTGTTGACGTGCATTTTCCCGACGACAATACCCTGCCTGAAATTTTTAATGCCCTTGAAATTGAAAAAGAAAATGGCGATAAGCTGATTCTTGAAGTGCAACAGCACTTGGGAGAAGACAGTGTTCGTACCATTGCCATGGATGGAACTGAGGGATTGGTGCGCGGAATGACGGTTACCGATACCGGCCGGCCCATCACTATGCCTATTGGAGAAGGCATCAATGGTCGTTTATTTAACGTAACGGGTGATGCTATCGACGGATTGCCTCAGGTAAGTAAAGAAAATGGCCGCCCCATTCACAGTAAGCCGCCCATTTTTGAAAATTTAAGTACTGCTTCTGAAATATTATTTACTGGTATTAAAGTAATCGATCTGATTGAACCCTATGCAAAAGGAGGAAAAATTGGTTTGTTTGGGGGTGCCGGAGTAGGTAAAACGGTATTGATTCAGGAGCTGATTAATAATATTGCAAAGGGTCACGGAGGTTTGTCGGTATTTGCCGGTGTGGGTGAGCGTACTCGTGAAGGAAATGACCTATTGCGTGAAATGATTGAGGCTGGCATTATGCAATACGGGGATGATTTTAAGCATAGCATGGAAGAAGGCGGATGGGATTTGAGCAAAGTAAACCTCGACTTACTGAAAGATTCAAAAGCAACCTTTGTGTTTGGTCAGATGAATGAGCCCCCGGGCGCCCGTGCGAGAGTGGCTTTGAGTGGATTAACTATTGCTGAATATTTCCGCGACGGAGACGGTACCGGAAAAGGAAAAGATATCCTGTTTTTCGTAGATAATATCTTCCGTTTTACCCAGGCGGGTTCTGAAGTGTCGGCATTGTTAGGCCGTATGCCATCAGCCGTGGGTTATCAGCCTACACTGGCTACTGAAATGGGATTAATGCAGGAAAGAATTACCTCTACTAAAAACGGTTCTATTACTTCTGTGCAGGCTGTTTACGTACCGGCGGATGACTTAACCGATCCAGCACCTGCTACTACTTTTGCTCACTTGGATGCTACAACGGTTTTGAGCCGTAAAATTGCTGACTTAGGTATTTATCCTGCGGTGGATCCATTGGATTCTACTTCCCGGATTCTTACTCCGGCCATTGTGGGTAATGAACACTACGATTGTGCCAACCGCGTTAAGTTGATTTTACAGCGTTACAAAGAATTGCAGGATATCATTGCCATTTTGGGTATGGATGAACTGAGTGAAGAAGATAAAATGACGGTACAAAGAGCTCGTAAGGTTCAGCGTTTCTTATCGCAACCCTTCCACGTGGCCGAGCAGTTTACTGGTTTAAAAGGGGTATTTGTTGATATCAATGATACCATCCGCGGATTTAATTCGATTATGGATGGTGAAGTGGATGAGTATCCGGAAGCAGCTTTTAACCTAGTAGGAAACCTGGAAGATGCCATTGAGAAAGGTAAGAAAATGATGGAAGCAGCAAAAGGATAATTGCTAAACGTTACAATTACGAACCCATGCAACTGGATATATTAACACCCGAAAAAAAACTGTTCAGCGGATCCGTGTATGGTATCATGTTACCCGGCGTGAATGGTTTATTCGAAATTTTAGATAAACATGCTCCCATGGTAAGTGCCTTGGGAACTGGGAAAGTGAAAATTTTGAAAGACAAAAAAGAAACGGAACAATTTACTATCCAGTCTGGATTTGTGGAAGTATTAAATAATAAAGTAACGGTATTAGTGGAAGGTACTTCTCAGGACTAAACATTTTTTCTCTACGGTATTCAGGCCCCTGATATTTCAGGGGCTTTTTTTGTGTTATCCAGTGAAAAATGCCATGAAATAAGGTATTTCTACCCTTTTTTTCGCTTACAAGATGTGGTTACTTTGAATTGTTCGAATACAAATCTCAAGGCCTGAGTCGAAGAACTCCAATGTCGACTAATAAAGTTTGGAGAAACTAATACTAACTCACATGAAATCAAAAATCAGTTTCTTTTTAGTGCTTATCAGCATAGGTATTTTTACCGGCTGCAAAAAACAAGATGCTCCAATGGTTCATACTCCAAAGGAAGAGGCAGCCAGGTTATACCTCACGGAAAGCTTTATCCGTTTTTCCGGAAACTTTTTGCAGGATTTTTATCAGGCAAGCCAGTATATCAATGTTCCCAGCATTCGGCAGAACCGAGCCGGTTTTTTAGCCGGTATTCAACAAGCCGGTTCGGATGAACAGGCACTGGAGCAACATTTTGCCAGCTATGCATTGTCGTTTGAAGAATGGGTAACAAGAAAAAATAAGGTAGATAACGACTGGCTGCAACTATTTCTGCAACTTCCGGAACTCCAGAGGTATAGTGCGCAGGACATTATTGCTATTGTGAAGGAAGGTCTCCAGCTCGGCATCGGAAGTGAGGACAGCCGCTGGCAGGAATTAAAGAACCGGCAGTACCCACGAATTAGCAGAGGGAATGTGGCTAGTTTATCGTCTGGTTCGTTACAAACAAAATCACTCAGCATTGATGCTACCGAGATATGGGATTGTTTAAAAGATGCAGTTGGAGTGGGCTCAGCCAGTATTTTGGGTATTGCCGGCTTACAAAAACTGGCAGGCCAAGGGATTCAGGCGATTGTATTGGCTGGCAGCAAATTTTTGGCAAGATATGCAGGATGGATAGGACTAGCGGTAACGGTTTTAGATTTTTCGTCTTGTATTTATGGGGAAATGGCTGATTAAACTACCAGAGAATTAGATTTTCCGATTTTTTATTATTTTTATAAAAATTTGCAAATATGAAACTCATTAGATACTTACTAATCCTGGTTGCCATCTGCCTGATTCTCTATCCGGTGGTTCATATCCTTGGGCATTTATTGCATACCCCAGTAATGAATATGGGTAACTATTATTTTTTCGTAGTAATATTTGTGCTGGCTGTATTGTTTTTTGAAGAGAAGTTGCTCAAGAAGTCTACCAGTAAATAAAGTATTCCTTTAGTTGTAATTTCAAACCTTCGAATGCTGCATGCACAGTGTTCGAAGGTTTTTTATTTTCTAAGGGATATTTAATTTAATTGTGGGTTTATTGGATAGTTGGCCATGTGAACATATTCTCCCTTCATTTCCAGCAGTGCATTTTGCCATCGCACTTTGGGTTCTGTATCAAATAAAAGTGAATTAGAAATTTCAGAGGTGATCCAAGTTTTTTCCTGTAACTCTTGTTGTAATTGACCTTCCGCCCATCCGCTATAGCCTAGAAAAAACAAAATATCAGATTCCTCCATTTTTCCAGATTTTAGGTGTTGAATGATTTGAAAAAAATCACCGTTCCAGGCAATATTTCCTTTTAGGCGGATGGAATTTTGCAGCAAGTCGGGTTTCCGGTGAATAAAATGCAGGGTATCGTTGGCAATGGGTCCGCCGCACAAAATGGGTAGCTGCAAATCTGGAGCAGCCGGCACTATATCGCTGAGTAATAGATTCATAGGTTGGTTAAGTACCAAACCAAAACTACCAGCAGGCTGATGTTCACAAATGAGTACCACGGTTCTGCTGAAATGCGGATCCTGTAAAAAGGGGTCTGAAATTAGCAGACTGCCCGGTTGGGGTATATTGGCCGCTTGCATACGGAGGGGTTGAAATGTTAATACACAGCGTTAAATTAATTAAAAAGGTAATAGAAAACTTCACTAAAACAATCCATCCGATTATATTTGTAGGGATGAAAAGAACTTTCCCCGTAATTACCATATTGATTTCACTGTCTTTACTGGGACTCATTCTATTGCAGATATCCTGGTTTGCAAATCTGTTGGAGATAACCCGGCAACAATATGAGGTAAAGTTCAATAAAGCCTGTGTTTCCGTATCGGATGAACTGGCACAGGGATTGGTAGATAATTCAATGCCGCTACTACGATTCCAGCAACGAAGTTCGATGTTGCGGCCCGAATTTCAATTGCGTTCTTCTTTACAGGCGAATGTAGCTGATAAATTTACCCTTCAGGAGATTGAACAGAAATTGAAAAAAGCCCTGGCGGAACAAAAATTGTATAATATACCTGCTGAGATAGCTGTATCTAACTCGATGGGTGATTATGAATTAATTTCAAAGGGTTTCGAACGTGCCTACTTTGATTCTATAAATTATCAAACGAGGGCATACAATATCAACTACAATAGCGGGTTCGAGCCCGTTTATTCGGGTATGGGAGCATTGGTGGTTGTTACGCCTTATTTCGATTTGCCCATACTTTCTTCGTTGAAATGGATGTTTGCAGGTGCCATTTTGTTTATGGGGGTGATTATTGCAGCTTTCTATGTTACTATCCGAACCCTGTTAAATCAGAAGAAATTAAGTGAAATCAAAAGTGATTTTATTAATAATATGACGCATGAGTTTAAAACACCCATTGCTACCATTTCATTGGCCGTGGATGCTTTGAAAAATGAGAAAGTACAGGCAGAACCCGATCGGGCCAAATATTTTACAGGCATTATCAAGGAAGAAAATATCCGAATGAACAAGCATGTGGAAACGATTTTGCAAGCAGCTTTAATGGAGAAGGAAGAATTCCGATTGAACAAGAAAACACTTTCTGTACATAAGATTATTAATCAGACCATTGAAAAGTATCAGTTACAATTGCAGAAGCAGGAAGGGCAAGTGCATGTATTATTGAATGCAACCAATGACAATATTGAAGGGGATGAAGTGCATTTTACCAATGCTATTTCGAATCTGATGGATAATGCTATCAAATATTCCAATGGAGCTGCGGATATTACCATTACCACGCATAGTACCCATAAACATGTGGTGATACAAATTACCGATAAGGGAATTGGTATGTCGCGTGAAACCGAAAAACGTATTTTCGAAAAATTTTACCGGGCGCATACTGGCAACATACACCAAGTGAAGGGTTTTGGGTTGGGAATGAGTTATGTGAAGTCGGTGATTGATGCCCATGAGGGGAATATCAAAGTTTCCAGTACCCTGGGTAAGGGTAGTACTTTTACTGTTGAAATGGCACTCGCTCCGGAGAAAAACACAGCAGCATAAATCGGAATTACCGATTCTCCTTTTTCCATAATAAACTACCATCTCCATAGCTCAAAAACCGGAAGGAATGGTTGAGCGCATATTCGTAAATTTTCTTCCAATCATCCCCTACCAATGCGCCTACTAATAGCAACAGGGTTGACCCCGGCTGGTGAAAATTCGTGATAAGGCCACTGGTAAACTGAAAACGATAACCCGGCGCAATCAGCAATTGGGTGGTTGCCATTAATTGTGTAAGCTGGTGTTGTTTCATCCATTGGATAAGCGCATCCAGGGCATCGGATGGAGATACATTATTTTCGCCGGCTTCATACGGGTACCATTGAGTAACCTGCAATTCACCGGGTAGGCTGTTTGGATTTTCAATCAATTTCTTTCCGATCCAGTAGATACTTTCCAAGGTTCTCATAGAAGTAGTACCTACCGGAACAATCGGATGGGGTAAGTGATTTCGCAATTGGGTTAAAAAATCTATAGAAACTTCCAGGTATTCTCGATGCATTGCGTGTGTTTCGGGTGTTTCCGATTTAACGGGCATAAACGTTCCTGCTCCCACATGCAGGGTAATAAAGCTTTTTGCAATTGATTTTTTATCTAACGTATCCAATAATTCAGGTGTAAAGTGGAGGCCGGCCGTGGGGGCAGCTACGGATCCCTGGTGCTGGGCATAGATGGTTTGGTAGCGCTCGTAATCTTCCGGAGAAGTGGCTCGGTTGAGATAAGGCGGAAGGGGTAATTCACCAGCCAGCGATAGAATTTCTGCAAAACTTACCGTAGCCGGCTGCCAAGAAAGCTCTAATAAAAAGGCAGTATCCCGTTTTTCAATTTTGGAGGCACTAATTGAAAAAGCCCCATCGCCCGAAGTATTTGCAAGGGATAGTGTGCCTTCTTTCCATTTTTTGGCACCCCCTAATAAACATAGCCAAATTACTCGCCCCTGTTGGCTCATAGCAGTGGTAATATCTGCATAGCCCGGCCCGGGTTCTAAACAAAACACTTCAATTGCTTGTCCCTGTTGAGTTTGCATATAAAGTCGGGCAGGCACAACCCGGGTATTATTAAAAAGAAGAAGGGAAGTAGCCGGCAAGAAATCGGCCAGATTACGATACCTGTTTTCCTGAATTTCCCCGTTTTGATATACCAACAATTTCGATTCATCTCTTTTGGGCAGCGGGTGTTGAGCAATTTTCTCTGCCGGCAGTTCGTAGCTGTAATCTGCCATGCGTATTTTTTTCGGGTCGATTTGCTCAGTCATGAGGATAATTTTCGGGTAGCGAAGATTTGTGCCGGCAAAATTCCGTCAATTATGGGGTAAACTGGCATTTTGAAAGCAGTTTCTCTTCCAATTTTTAGCTTTTCCACCATTCATTCAAGGGCAACCTTGGGTTATTAACTGGTTATCCACTTCAATTCACACTCAATATCGGCTGAAAGCACAGTAAAATGGCTGTAACCCTTTACAGCGTTGTATTGTAGCACATTGAATTCTGTGGATAAATTCAGACACCCAAAATGATGGTTAAAAGTGGGAAAAAGTGTTATTTTGTGTCAACAAGTGGTAATCAGAAAATAAATTTATTCACCAATGAGCGGATTTCACGGAGAATATGAGGCTACAGTAGATGCGAAGGGCCGATTTCTTGTTCCGGGGGGACTGAAAAAACAGTTACCGGAGGGAGAGGGGCGCTTCATCATCAGCCGTGGCTTTGAAAAATGTCTCACGTTATATACGTTGAAAAGTTGGGAGCTCATTATTTCCAGGATTAGCCAATTGAATGATTTCGACCCCAAGGTACGTCAATTTCGCCGCCAGTTTTTAGGGGGGGCTACAGAAGTGGAGATGGACAGCGCTAACCGCCTGCTCCTGCCACCTTCCCTCAAAGAATTTGCCGGTCTCGGCAAAGACGTTGTGCTGGCAGCGGCCATGGATCGCTTCGAAATCTGGGATGCAGGTAAGTACAAACAGCTCTTTGAGGATTTCTCTCCAGAAGATTTCAGTCGTTTAGCGGAGGAAGTGATGAAAGGAACAGACACGCAAAAGGATAGTTGATCGAATCGAAAAAAAATCGAATGAACGCAACCACCCCAAATTCAGCGTCAAATTCCCCTAATAATTATCACGTATCCGTTTTACTGAATGAATCGCTGGAAGCCCTGGCCATTCAACCCGAAGGTGTGTATGTGGATGCTACATTCGGAGGGGGTGGCCATAGCAAGGGAATATTGCAGCACTTAGGACCCAACGGCAGGTTATTTGTTTTTGATCAGGACGCTGATGCAGCAGCTAACCTACCCGATGATTCCCGAATCGTTTTTCTGCCCTATAACTTTCGTCACCTGCAACGGATTCTTCGTTTGCACCAGGTAACCAAAGTGGATGGTATACTCGCCGACCTCGGCGTAAGCAGCCACCAGTTTGATGAAAGTAAACGCGGTTTTTCTATTCGGTATGATGGTCCGCTTGATATGCGTATGGACAGGCGACAGCCGCTTACTGCAGCCGATATTGTACAAACATTTGATGAAAAAAAATTGCATAAGATGTTCGAACAATACGGCGAAGTAACCAACTCGAAAACCCTTGCCCGGCTGATTGTTCAGCAGCGAATACATATGCAGGCCGAAACCATCAGTCAATTTAAAAACATGATCAGTGCTGCGGTAAAAGGAAATCCTAATAAATACCTGGCCCAGGTTTTTCAGGCTTTACGAATGGAAGTGAATGACGAATTAGGTGCGTTGAAAGATATGCTGCAGCAAATACCCGCGTTGCTAAAACCGGGAGGGAGGGCAGCCATCATTACCTTTCACTCTATTGAAGACCGGATGGTGAAAAACTTTTTCCGGCAGGGACAAGTGGATGAAATTCCAACCAACCCCCTGTTGCCCGATACGAAGGAAAAAGTTTTTACGCTGGTAAATAAAAAACCTATTCAGCCGTCGCAGGAAGAACAAACCAAAAATCCAAGAAGCCGAAGTGCCAAATTACGCGTAGCAGAAAAATTATAAATCACCATGACTGCCGAAGCAAAGAAAAAAAATTTTATAAAAAATCCGCTGAAGGGTTTGTTCAACTATCAGTGGATATTGAAGAATATTCCTTTCTTTCTTTTTTTGTCGGCACTCACCATAGTATATATCGCCAACGGCCATCATGCCGACCAGGTTATTAGAAAAATAAATGCAACACAGGATGAACTGAGAGAATTGCAGTTCAATTACAAAACCCTGAAGAGTGAAGTGATGTTCAAGAGTGGGGAAGAGCAAATTGTAAAAGCGGCCGAACCCCTGCAATTGATGGTAAGTAAGGAAATGCCCTTTCAATTAGTAGTTCCCAAACAAAATCCCTAATCCGAGTATCAGCTAATGGATGTAAAAAACGACATACTATGGAGAGTGTACCTGAGCTACCTGCTGGTAGTGGTGGTTGCACTAGCTGTGCTCGGTAAAGCCGTTTACATTCAACAGGTACAAGGGGTTTACTGGAGAGGTTTAAGCGATAGCCTACACCAGAAAATGGATCCAATAGAAGCCGAGCGAGGAACCATTTTTAGTGAAGATGGTCAAATGCTCAGCACCAGCGTTCCCCGTTTCGATATTTACTGGGATACCCGCCTGGCAACCCTGCGTAATAATAATGGTCAACTGTTTCGTGAAAAAATTGATTCTGTATGTGATGCGATGGCAGGCTTATTTAAAGATATTACTGCCGGCGAGTATAAAGTAATTATGCAACAGGCCTTTCAAAACCAGGAAGGATTTTGTTTGCTGAAAAAGAAAATCTCTTTTCGGGAATATGAGCAGCTGAGAGCATTTCCTTTATTCAATTTGGGCAGATATACCAGCGGCATGATTGCCGTACAAAAGAATTTTCGCCTCAATCCCTATCAGATGCTGGCATTCAGAACCATTGGCTTGGTTCGGGATAGTAATCAGGTAGGGCTAGAAAACTCTTACGATACCGTTCTCCAGGGAAAAGCGGGTAAGCAATTGGTTCGCTATATCTCCGGAGGCGTAAAGATTCCGGTAGAAGATGATCAATATGTAGTAGAGCCAGAAACCGGAAAAGATATTGTAAGCACATTGGATGTATTTATTCAGGGGGTAACTGAAAAAGCCCTTATGAATGCGATGGTTAAGCACGAAGCAGAACAAGGTTGTGCCATGGTAATGGAAACCGCTACCGGAAAAATTAAGGCCATGGCTAACCTGGGTAAAATGGATGATGGCAGTTACTGGGAAAAATATAATTATGCCATTAGCCTTTCTGAGCCAGGATCTACTTTTAAGCTGGCAACCTTATTGGCTTTATTGGAAGATAAAAAAGTTTCCTTGAATGATATCGTAGATGTGGAGGGAGGTGTTTGGAAATTGAATAATCAAACGGTGTACGATGCAGAAGTGCATGGTATACGTGAGGAAACAGTGCAGCAGGCTTTTGAAAAAAGTTCTAATGTAGGGATGGCTAAATTGGTTTGGACCAATTACGGTACCCAACCTAATAAATATCTACATTGGCTGAGCAAGATGCACCTCGATACCCCGATGGGCATCGATTTAGCCGGAGAAGGATTTCCGGAAGTACACCGTCCCGGTCAAAAGATTTGGAACCCCACAACCGTTGCCTGGATGGCATTCGGATACAACGTACAAATAACTCCCCTGCAAACCCTTTGCCTGTATAATGCAATTGCGAATGGCGGCAAAATGATGAAACCCTATTTGGTAAGTGCCATTAGTCAGGAAGGAAAAATCATTAGAACCATTCAGCCTACTGTATTACGCGAGCAATTGTGCAGTTCCGCCACGCTTCAGCAATTGTATAACTGCTTGCAAGGCGTTTGTTTGCGCGGAACCGCTGCCCAGGTTTTTAAAAATACACCTTATCCAGTTGCCGGAAAAACCGGAACAGCTCAGGTGGCCAATCGGAATCAGGGATACAATACCAATATATATCAGGCATCTTTTGCAGGATTTTTTCCGGCTGATCAACCCAAGTATACCTGCGTAGTAGTAATCAAGAATAAAGCGGGTGCTATACTTCATCATGGATCGGATGTTGCCGCACCTGTATTTAAAGAAATTGCCGATCGTTTATATAGTACGTACCTGCGTAAATCTCCGGCAACTTTATTAGTAAACAATACGCCAATAGATTCTATTCAATGGCAATTGGGAGGGAATAAAAATGATTTACAAAGAGTTGCGCAGGCGCTTCATATTCCAGTAGCTGATTCTTCCAAGGCCTACGATCAATGGGGTGATATCAGCGGAACCCTTCAAAAGGGCACACTGAAAGCCCGCGTACAATCACCTCAAATCATGCCTTCCCTGCAGGGGCTGGGTTTAAAAGATGCCCTATTACTTGGCGAAAGCAATGGATTACAAATGAAAGTATTCGGAAAGGGGAAAGTGATTAGTCAATCCATTACCGCAGGAGAACCGATTCAAAAAAAACAAGTAGTACAGATACAACTTTCCGAACATACCAATCCAGGCAGATAAAACTAAACATGGCTCATTTACAAAACATACTTTATCAGGTTCCTTTGGTGCAAACCATCGGAAGTACCGACCGAGAAATTGCTAGCCTGCAGCTAGATTCCCGTAAAGTGCTACCTGGTGATTTGTTTATTGCAGTGAGGGGAAACCAAGCGGATGGACATCTTTATATCCCTACTGCCATTGCAGCAGGTGCTATTGCAATTGTTTGTGAAGAAATACCGCCCATTACTCCAGAAGGCATAACTTTTTTATTAGTGCAAAATGCAGGAGAGGCGCTTGGTTTGTTGGCACATCATTTTTATGGAGATCCTTCTTTGGAGCTCACCTTGGTAGGGGTAACTGGCACTAATGGCAAAACAACCATCGCAACGTTGCTTTTTAAATTATTCAGTTCACTCGGATATCATTGCGGACTTATCAGCACCGTGCAGAATCAAATTGGGGAAAACATCATCCCCTCTACGCATACAACACCGGATGCTATTCAGTTGAATAGTCTGTTACAAAAGATGCGGCAGGAAGGTTGTACCCATGTGTTTATGGAATGCAGCAGCCATGCTATTCATCAGCATCGCATAGCCGGTCTTCAATTTGCAGGGGCTATATTCAGCAACATTACCCATGATCACTTAGATTACCACCATAGTTTTGATGAATATATCCGGGTAAAGAAAAGTTTCTTCGATCACCTGAATGCCCAAGCTTTTGCTATTTCCAACGCGGATGATAAGAGAGGAGAAGTGATGCTGCAAAATACCCGCGCCAAAAAATTATTCTATAGCCTCACCCGACCTGCTGATTATAAAGGAAAGATTTTCGAAAATGCCCTCACCGGATTGGTAATGTTGGTGAATGAAGTAGAAGTACATTTCAGACTGATTGGTCAATTCAATGCCTATAACCTATTGGCGGTTTATGGGGCTGCTTGTTCTTTGGGGGAAAACAGTCAGAAAGTGTTAACGCAATTGAGCGCAATTAGTGGTGCAGAAGGTCGTTTTGATTATCAGGTAAGTTCTACTGGAATTATTGGCATTATTGATTATGCACATACGCCCGATGCAGTAGAGAATGTACTTACCACCATTCATCAACTGAAAAAAGGATTTGAACAAGTAATTACCGTAGTAGGCTGTGGGGGCGACAGAGATAAAACCAAGCGGCCGTTGATGGCTCAGATAGCCTGTAAATATAGTAACTGGGTAATATTAACCAGTGATAATCCCCGTTCAGAAAATCCGGAAGATATCCTACGAGATATGCAGGCAGGTTTGGAAGCGGCAGATGGTAGAAAAAATATCACGGTTACCGATCGGAAAGAAGCAATTAAAACTGCGGTATCCTTGGCAAAAGCAGGAGATATCTTGCTGATTGCTGGTAAAGGACATGAAAAATATCAAGAAATCAAAGGGGTAAAATATCCTTTTGACGATAAGCAGGTATTGGCTAACACATTTACGCTATTGAATAAGTAATAATAAAACTGAACCCATTATGTTGTATTATCTGTTCAGCTGGTTAAGTAAAACATTCCACCTCCCGGGGGCAGGACTGTTTCAATTTTTAACTTTTCGCATTGCCATGGCAATTGTATTGTCATTGCTGATTGCTACGATATACGGAAAAAAGATTATTGTGTTTCTTCGTAATCGGCAGATTGGTGAAACAGTAAGGGATCTTGGTTTGGAAGGTCAGATTCAAAAAAAGGGTACCCCTACTATGGGCGGTATTATTATTCTGTTGAGTATTTTAATTCCCACACTATTATTTGCCAACCTCGATAAACTGTATATACGCTTAATGATTTTGTGTACGGTATGGCTGGGTATTATTGGATTTTTAGATGATTACTTCAAGCTACGTGCCCGTAAAAAAGCCCAGGAGTCCGGAGAAAAATTTGTAAAAAAAGACAGCGACGGATTGGCCGGAATTTCAAAAATAATCGGTCAGGTTGGTTTGGGTATAATAATAGGTGTATCACTTTATTTCAGCAATGCTGTTACCGTAGAGCGCGAAGTAATTACTACCCCTTCCGCCCAATTACAAAAGGGAGAACGGCTGGCGAAAGACTCCAATATTATTGTTCGCAAGTTGAATGGAATTGAAAAGCGCTTTGTAAAAGTAAAAACACCCATAACCACTATCCCCTTTGTAAAAAACCATCAGTTCAATTACAGCAAGCTGATTAGCTGGATAGGCCCGGGTGCAGAAAAATATACCTGGATAATCTATATCCTTATCGTAACCTTCATCATTACTGCCGTATCAAACGGGGCAAATCTTACAGATGGATTGGATGGACTGGCTGCTGGTGTTAGTGCTATCATCGGCGCGGGTATCGGGGTATTTGTTTATGTGAGTGGAAACTACATTCTGGCCGACTACTTTGATGTGATGTACATACCTAATTTGGGTGAGCTATCCATTTTTGTAGGCGCATTTGTGGGGGCCTGTATTGGTTTCTTATGGTACAATGCATTTCCGGCACAGGTATTTATGGGTGATACCGGTAGTTTGGCATTGGGAGGTATCATCGCTTCTCTGGCAATTATTGTAAGAAAGGAATTACTGATACCTATTTTCTGTGGCGTATTCTTGATTGAAAACCTGAGTGTGATTTTACAAGTAAGCTATTTTAAGTATACCAAGAAAAAATATGGTGAGGGCAAAAGAATTTTTCTGATGAGTCCGCTCCATCACCATTTTCAGAAAAAAGGTTTTCATGAAAGTAAAATTGCTGTTCGATTTTGGATTATTACCATCCTATGTGTGGTAGTTAGTATTGTAACCCTAAAGATTCGCTAATTAGATGAAAAAGCGCCTGGTAATATTGGGAGGAGGAGAAAGCGGAGTAGGAGCAGCCCTACTAGCGCAACAGCAGGGATATGAGGTTTTCTTAAGCGATGGTAGTAATCTAAAAGATCATTATCGAACTGAATTACAACAACACCAGATACCCTTTGAGGAAGGACAACACAGTGTTGAAAAAATTCTTTCGGCAGATGAAATTGTAAAGAGCCCCGGTATTGGCGAAAAAAATGAGTTGGTAAAACAAATTCGTAAAAAGGGTATTTCTGTAATTAGTGAGATTGAACTGGCATTTCGGTATAAAGGCGACAGTAAAATTGTGGCCATCACAGGCAGCAATGGTAAAACTACCACTACCTCTTTGATTTACCATATCTGCAAAAGTGCCGGTTTAGATGTGGCTCTGGTAGGCAATATCGGATACTCATTTGCCCGTCAGGTTTCAGAACAACCCCGGGCATTATATGTGTTAGAGATCAGTTCTTTTCAATTGGATGATATCAAAACCTTTCGTCCTCATATAGCCGTGCTTTTGAATATTACCGAAGATCATCTGGATAGATATGATTATCAGTTTTCTAATTATATCAACAGCAAATTCAGCATCATCGCTAATCAAACTAAGGAAGATTACTTCATCTATTGTGAAGATGATGAAGTAATCATGCAAAAAATCCCATTAATCAACCTACATACTAACCCATTACCCTTCTCTATGAAACACGAAGTAAAAAAAGGCGCCTACATCAAAGGAGATCAAATGATGCTCAGAATTCAAGAAGAAAGAGTGAGCATGAGCATTTACGACTTTGCCCTGAAAGGCAAGCACAACCAGTACAATACCATGGCTGCCGGAATTGCTGCAGCAACCCTCGGAATCCGAAAGGAAAAAATCCGGGAAGCAGTTAATAACTTCCAAAGTCTGGAACACAGGATGGAATTTGTTGCCATGGTGCGGGGCGTTGAATTTGTAAACGACTCAAAAGCCACCAATGTAAACAGTACTTGGTATGCCCTGGAAAGCATGACTAAACCGGTGGTTTTGGTACTCGGCGGTGTAGACAAAGGCAACGATTATCAACTGATAGCTGAGTTGGTAAAGGAAAAAGTAAAAGCTATTGTTTGCATGGGTACCGATAATAAAAAAATTATCCAGGCCTTTAAAAACATAGTTCCGGTAATTGTTGAAACCGAGTCGGCAAAAAAAGCTGTAAATGCCTCTTTCAAGCTGGCTACCAAAGGGGATGTGGTTTTGTTGAGTCCTGCTTGCGCAAGTTTTGATTTGTTCAAAAACTATGAAGACAGAGGCACACAGTTTAAAAATTCAGTAAAAGAACTTTAAAACCGGTAACAAGTATGCCCATCCTGAACGAACCCATACTCACACAGATTCCGTCGATAGACGGAATGAAAGGCGAACTGGTAAGCAGAACGCGTGGGGATCGGTATATATGGGGTATACTGCTGATTTTATCGCTCATTTCTATATTGGTGGTATATAGTGCTACGGGTTCATTGGCCTATAAGATGAATAGGGGAAACACCAGTATGTATCTGTTTAAACAGCTTTCTTTTACCATGCTAGGGTTGGTGATTGTTTTTTTTCTTCATAGAATGAATTATACCGTTTTCACTAAAGTAGCTTCTATCTTATTTTTATTATCTATTCCGCTGTTACTGTATACCCTGTTTTTCGGAACAAGAATAAATGAAGGAAGTCGTTGGATTAAATTGCCGGTAATCAATTTAACCCTTCAAACAAGCGACCTTGCCAAGCTGGCATTATTCATGTATATATCTCGTTTGTTAAGTAGAAAACAGGAAGTGATTAAAGATTTTAGAACGGGATTTCTCCCGATTGTTATTCCTGTTTTGATTATTTGTGCGTTGATTATGCCCGCTAACTTGTCTAATGCCTTATTAACCGGAGCCACCTCTTTATTGCTGATGTTTATTGGCCGGGTTTCCTTTAAACATATCGCCCTTACTATATTGGTGGCATTGATACCTATTTCAATTATTGTAATGATTGCAGTAATAACGCATACAAATACTGCGGCTGATGTAACGGGTAAAAAAGCCATTGCCGAGAAAATGAAATCGGTAGGTCGCTTTGGAACTTGGGTGGGTAGGGTGCAGGATTTTATGTATGCAAATGACAAAGACATACCCTACCAGGTTCAGCAAGCCAATATTGCTATTGCCAATGGAAATGTATTCATGGGATTGGGGCCTGGCAATAGTAGGCAACGAAATTTTCTTCCACAGGCTTATAATGATTTTATTTTTTCAATTATCATAGAGGAATATGGATTGTTGGGGGCAACCTTTATTGTATTTGTTTACTTGTTGTTTTTATTCAGGTGTATACGAATATTCCGAAGATGTCCTTATGCATTTGGTGCATTTCTGGCACTTGGATTGAGTTTTACTTTGGTAATACAGGCATTGGCTAATATGGCAGTAAATGTTCATCTGCTGCCCGTTACCGGTGTAACCCTACCCTTGATCAGCATGGGTGGCAGCTCCTATTTGTTTACTTGTGCATCCATTGGTATTATTTTAAGTGTGGCCCGAAACGTAGAACAACTCGAAGGAAAAGAAACGATCAACCCAGAACCCATTCCCGTAGCTGCATGATAACGACTAATGTAAACATATCATCTCTTGCTTCCGGAAAAAAAGTAATTATTTCTGGCGGCGGCACGGGTGGGCATATTTTCCCTGCCATTGCAATAGCCAATGCACTAAAAAAATTAGATGCATCCGTAGAGATTTTATTTGTGGGAGCAAAGGGAAAAATGGAAATGCAGAAAGTACCCGAGGCAGGATATCCAATTATTGGAATTACGATAGCAGGGTTTAATCGATCTCAGTTACTTAAAAATTGGCGCTTACCTTTTCAGTTAATACAAGGATTTTGGGAGGTTAGAAAAATTTTCCAGCAGTTTCGCCCGCAGGCAGTGATTG
>JBIINW010000023.1:0-23225 GCA_044337245.1 Sediminibacterium sp.
GTAATTGCCGATTTGGTAAATGATACCAGTGATATTCATCCGTTATTAAAAAAAGAAGTAGCTTTTCGGCTGGCGAATTTGGCTTTATCAAAAACCTATAAACTGGCTATAGGAAATTGGGAAAGTCCAGAGCCACTGTCTTATGTATTTGAAAACGGGGAGGCACGCATAAAAATGAAAAATGCTGAAGGAGGGTTAATGAATCGGGGGGATGCCATTCCCCATTTTGAAATAGCTGGGGCCAACCGGCAATTTTTTCCCGCAGTAGCGTCTATTCAAGGGAATGAAATTGTAGTAACTGCGAAGGGGGTTGATAAGCCGGTGGCGGTAAGATATCTTTTTAGTAATACGGCCATGCCTACTTTGTTTAATCGGAAAGGCTTGCCGGTGAATTTGTTTCGATCGGATAATTGGTAACCGGCGTTTATTTTTTTATGATTGAAAAATTGATTTTTGAAACAATTCTAGGTTATATCGATTGTGTTGGCTTATCGATACCATTATTTGTGTTCGTTTTTTTAGGCCGAAAAGTATCTATGCCAGGAAAGGAATTTGTAATAGCCTACTTTGCCATCTTTTTTGTGGGTACCCTGTTAGCTAGCTATTTGAGCTATAATGAGATGTATAATAATTGGGTATACGACCTAATACCTTTGTCGCTTATCATACCTTTATATTTTTTCTTTCGCCAGTTGCCCAATTCAAAAATCGGGAAGCAGATAAGTGTACTCTATTTATGTTTATTTCTTTTTTATTACGTGATAACCTGGCAAACTGCTATCGATATACCCCTGAATACAGAGTATTATTTATATTTTGCTATCTTTATTTTAATCAATGCGGCCGGCTACTTATTGGAAGAGTTGAAGTTGATGCGCGCGGGCTTTGTATTTAATCGCGTTGAATTTTGGATGGTTGCATCGTTGTTATTTTATGCTTGTGTATGTACTTTACTATGGTCTTTTTTTACTTATCTGATTGATAAAGGGCCGGAAGATTTTTTACATTATGGGTATATTTGGTCGCTTTGTCATAATCTAACTTTGTTTATTTCATGCTTTTCATTCTCCTGGGTGTTATATCGAAAGTTCCGGTAATTTTCACCATTATTTTGGGGACTCTTTTTGTTGCACTCTTTTTTATATTTCTCCTGTTTTTTGTAATACGGTATTTCCGAAAGATGTATCAATTGCGCGCAGAACAGGAAAAGTTAGCGGCTCGCCTTACCAATGAAGTTAGCAATGCCCGAAATGAAATTCAGCAGGCAACCCTGAATAATATCAGCCAGGAAATACATGATAATGTGGGACAGCTATTGAGCTTAACAAAAATGCAATTGAATTTAATTGAGCATAAAATTGGAGAAGAAAATAGCTTGATACAGGAAGCGAAAAGCAATATCAGTTATGCCATGACTGACCTCCGCGATTTGGCAAAGGGGATGAGTAGCGAACGCATTAGGCTGTTGGGGTTATACGACTCTGTAGTGCAAGAAGCTGCTCGCATAAGTAAAGCTGGTAATCTTCAGGTGATGGTTTGCAGTTCCGGAATTAAGTGGGAGCCGGAACATCAAAAGCAGCTGGTGCTTTTTAGGGTAATCCAGGAGTGTTTTCAGAATGTTATCAAGCATGCCAATGCTACTAAAGTAGATGTGCGGTTTAAATATACGCCCCATCAATTTGAAATTTCCATAATTGATAATGGTATAGGATTCAACTATCACCCCGGAAATCTTTCCAGTGATGGCTTAGGATTGATGAATATTTTTAGCCGGGTACAGTTGGTGGGGGGTGAGGTGAGTTTGCAAAGTATTGAAGGGAATGGGTGCTCGATTTACATCTGTGTACCATTCAATGAGGTGGAAAGTCAAAGACACTAAGGTCCGATATGATTTTACAAAAACGACGCCAGTATGTTAGAGATTTACTTGCTGAATGAGCGACATTTTTTAGTAACCCAATGAATCTGTTTATTAAAGGAACGGCCAAGTGGATTATAAAATGAATTATATAAACATGCTTTATTAAACTGTAAATAGTGTTTAGTTAAATTATTTTAAATTAATCGAATCACATATTTTCTAACTAAAAAAATAAAAAATTGCTAAACCTACTTTTAAATTTTTCCTTTTTTGCTGATACAATCGGTTTGGCTATTGCCTTCTTGATTACTTTTTTATTAAGAACTGACAATTTTGTAAGAGAAAGGAAAAATATTGTGCTATTGTATTTTTTTTCGTATTTTTTTCTTTCGTTGTATGGCAATCTTTATCCTAATTTCTATTATTGGTATCGCCCATTTTATCCGGTAAATTCGAATAACTGGCTGTATGATAATATCCCATTGGTATTGTCTATTATTTTGTTTGTTTTTTACCACAAACTAAGTGACTCAAAAACGGCAAAACTCATATGTAAATTCAGTTTTTTATCGGTTTTGATATTTTATATATTTACTTGGAGGAATGCTATAAATAGAGATCCCAACCTTGAGTATTATCTTGTTTATACCATATTCATAATTCTCAATTCGGTTATTTATTTGCGTGATCAATTAAACAATCTGAGGTCAGATTCCCTGTTTGCGAAGGGCGAATTCTGGTTTATTACTTCTATAGTTTTTTATTCTTCTAGTTGCTCTCTATTTTGGGTATTTTTTAAAGATATTTATACCAATTACCCAACTTTTTTTAATAAAAATTATCTGTGGTCCTGCCATAATATCATCTTATTTATATCATGTATTATCTATTCGAGTGGGATATATTTTAAAACGCGACTGCCATATACCTACTAATACTTGGGGTAATTAATCAATTAATTTTTTTACACATTCCTCATGATCTATGTTAAACGACCCAATGCCATTCGGCTTACCCAAAAAATACTTCAAGAAGATATTGCTCAGTAAGTAAACAATACCTGTAACGATATTCCGCAGGGAACCCTGAATAATATAAGTAAGGAAAATCACAACAATGGAGGGCGGCGAAAGTGCGTAGCTTAAATGCGATTGAATTTAATAGTGCAGTTACATTGAAAGAAATTTTGTAACTACCAAAGAAAGCCGTTGCTTTAAGGCACTCTTACGTAATGATTACACCGGATTATGCTAATATACATTAAAAAATGTCTAAATATATTATAGGATAGATTTAATTTGAAAAACAGGAAAAAACCTGTTTTTTGTTAATTGTTTAAACTGTACTTTTAAGTAAATCAAAAACTTATAATTATGCATTCAGAAGGCACCCAATCAGACAATTTTGAATCCAATACAAAGTTGGTTCAAAAGATAAAATTTGCGATTAATCTTGAAGAACTTAAAAAAGTTGTTAGTAACTCTACAGGGGAGTATCTAGAGTTAGCTGTTGGAGTAACAAGCGAAAGCGAGTATGTAGCAGTAATTTACTCAAATTCAATAGACGCTAAGGATGATGAAGGGTATGAAGCACTTGGAAAAGCTTGTCCTCCGTCAAAAAAGTGTCCATAAGCAAACTAAATCTTTAAATAAGATTGTTCGGCGAATTTTTTATTAATTTAGCAAGTGCTGATTATTAAGGCAGATACAGATTGTATTTGCCTTTTTAGTTACTTAAAATACGCTTAATGAATATAGGGAATATATTATTACTTTTTTTTGAGTATGCAGATGTAATTGGAATGGCAATTGTTTTACTGGTACTTTTATTGAGGAGGGATTCGACAATATTAGAAAACAAGCATTTTTTTTTGATTTACTATGGTATTTTTTTTATCTCTTCTCTGTTTGCTTCGCTAATCCCTGATATTATAAAGCTTAAGTCAAATAACTGGATTTATGACAATATTCCATTATTTCTCTGCCTTGTGTTGTTCTTTTATTTTCAAAAAATTTTTAAATCAGCATTTAGCAAAAAATTAAATGGGATAATTTTTTCTTTATTCATAGTTTTTTATATTTTTAATTGGAGCAAGGCAGTAGACAGGCTACCAAACTCAGAATTCTATTTGATTTATGCACTGTTTATCATAATCAATGCTGTATTGTATTTTATTCAAGAACTAATTAATATCGATGTCCCTGTTTTTGAAAAAGGTGATTTCTGGTTTATAAGTTCTGTTTTGTTTTACTCGAGTTCGGGCACACTGTTTTGGATGTTTTATAAGGAAATTTATTCTAAGTATCCAAATCAGTTTAATCTAGAGTATCTTTGGCCTGTTTGTTATAACTCTATTCAATTTATCTCATGCATTATCTTCGCATCGGCGATATATTTAAAAACCCGACAGCCACGTTAATACTTGGGATAATTATTTTTATTCTTTTATTCGTTTTTTTCTGGACGTTCCTCATAATCTATTTTAAACGGCTGAATGCCATGCGGTTAGCCCAAGAAAAACTGCAGGCCGAAATCGCCAACGAAGTAAACAATGCCCGCATCGAAATTCAGCAAAGCACTTTGAATAATATCAGTCAGGAAATACATGACAATGTAGGGCAACTGTTGAGTTTAACAAAAATGCAGTTGAATTTATTAGAGGCACAAGAAGTAAAAGACAATAATTTAATTAGTGAGGCTAAAGATAATATCAGCAAAGCCATGACCGACCTGCGCGATCTTGCTAAGGGGATGAGCAGTGACAGAATACAGCTACTAGGTTTATATGATTCAGTAACTCAAGAGGCACTAAGGATAAATAAAGTAGGCAGACTTCAGGTGCAGGTGAACAGTAATGGAACCAAAAAAGAACCGGAGCATAAAAAGCAGTTAGTAGTGTTTAGGGTAATTCAAGAGTGTTTCCAAAATATTCTTAAACATGCACAAGCTAATCATGTATTGGTTACTTTTACCTATCAGCCTGATTCTTTTCATGTGGTTATTAAAGATGATGGCGTTGGCTTTGATTACCAGCCTGGCAGTCCCTCATCAGACGGCTTGGGGTTAATGAATATTTTCAATAGAATTCATTTGGTGGGAGGCGAAGTTACAGTAAACAGCTCTCCCGGAGCTGGAACATCCGTGAATATTAAAGTGCCATTGTAGCATAAAAGCATATATTGTAGTATTTTTCTTTTTACACCCTTTGCCGAATTCTTCTTTGTTTTCACTATGCTTTTTCACTTACAGTTAGCGATACTACTGATGAAATTGTTACCTGCATGTTAGGCCCGTACCTTTAATGGCTTTTATGCTTGTGACAAGTGATTTCTTATTCATGTGTACTTTTTTATGGGAGCAGCCATCTGTATGTAGCCCAATCATTTTTTTTGCTCGAAGGATAGATTCCCATCAAAAACTGCTAACTTTTAGGCATGAATCCGAGAAAAAAAATATTGCTAAGCATGGTATGCATTGCAGCATACATTCAACTGCCAGCGCAAGACAGCGTATCTAAAACCCAATTGATTTTGCTGGGTACCGGAACGCCTTTTGCCAATCCAGAGCGATCAGGTCCTTCGCTGGCAATTGTAGTAAACAATACTTCCTATGTGGTTGATTGCGGCCCCGGTGTAGTGAGAAGAGCTGCCCAAGCAGCAAGGGATAAGAACATACCAGCCTTGGAGCCCGCACAGCTGCGCCATTTGTTTATCACGCATTTACATTCCGATCATACTGCAGGCCTGAGTGATTTTATGTATACGCCGGCAGTGTTAGACCGCAATCATCCCTTACGGATTGTGGGCCCACCCGGAATACGGCGGATGACTCGGCATCTAAAAAAAGCGTATGCGGAAGATGAGGAAATAAGAATCAAAGGATTGGAAGGTGGGAATGCAGATGGATATCGGTTAGAAGTTTCTGAAGTAATACAGGGTGAGGTATATCGGGATGAAAATATTCGGGTGAAAGCTTTTGCGGTACAACATGGCAGCTGGAAGCACGCGTTGGGCTATCGTTTTGAAACGGCTGATAAAGTGATCGTGGTGTCGGGTGATTGTACCTATAGCGAATCCTTACTTGAAATGGCAAAGGGCTGCGATATTTTAGTGCACGAAGTGTATTCCGAAGCAGGCTTGCAAAAGCGGGAGCCTAAATGGCAAAAATACCACAGCAATTTTCATACCTCTACTGCTCAACTTGCCAGCATTGGCCTGGCAGTTAAGCCGCCACTGATTATACTTACCCATCAGCTAACTTTTGGCAGCAGCTACGAAAGCTTGCTGGAGGAAATCAAAAGAACCTATTCGGGTAAAGTAGTGAATGGAGAAGACCTGGCAGTGTATTGACCAACTTATTGCCGGTTTTGGGTTATCTCAACATAAAGTTAAAACAGCCTACTATGCTGAATTCTTAATTACATTTACGAATAAAATGATCCGGGGCAATACCGCATCCCCCCTGTGCCTCAATATACTTGCTCCCGGATCATACCACAAAGCTGAGGACTCAGCCTATAATCTATTGGTAGACTGAAATTTATTTTATGCCAGTTAATAAAAATGCACTGCTTCGCTACTATGCCATTGATGCCTGCTTAACCAATAGCATGCGCCCCTATCCAGATTTGGAGAAAATTCGCCAGCGGGTAATGCAGCAACTGGATGGCGATATATCTGTTTCGATGATCAATAAAGATTTGGCGCAGATGCGGGATATATATGCTGCCCCCATTAAATATGATAAAATAAAAAAGGGTTACTGTTATGCTACACCAGGCTATTCTATTAAAAGGCTGCCCTTGTCGGAAGAGGAGATTACCGCCTTGGATTATTCTACGGCTCTATTGCAACAATTAAAAGGCAGCAGAATCTTCGATCAATTTGAAACCGCCATCAACCGGCTGATAGAAGGGTATCGGGTAAGTAAACTGATTGGTAAATCTGAAAAGCAACTGATACAAGTAGAAGAGCCGGTAGCCACTGGCGGAAATGAATGGCTGGAAATGATTTTACAAGCAATTGTTTCTCAAACTACCCTTGAAATTGAATATGCAAAATTTGGGGCGCCAGTTAAACAACACCTGTTATCTCCCTATTTGATAAAAGAATACCGCAATCGCTGGTATGTGGTGGGTTTTTCTGATGCACCCCGAAAAGTGTTGATTCTGGCACTCGACCGGATTAATCGAATACGCAAATCGAAAAGTCCTTTTTATTCGGATCCCACATTTCAGGCAGCGGATTATTTTCAATATTCTTTTGGCATTACCCATACGGCCGCTGCCAGTCCGGAAAAAATTGTAGTAACCTTTGATAAAAACCAGGCTCCCTATATTTTAGCGCAACCGCTGCATCATTCTCAGGTTGTATTGAGCGAGTCTGCCAAAGGGGTAACCGTTCAGCTAACCGTGTATGTAACTGCCGAACTGATTATGAGTTTACTCAGTTATGGTGAGGGTGTTGCAGTAATAGAGCCACTTGCTCTGCGAAAAACTATGCAAGAAAAAATTGCGGCTATGCAGCGGGTCTATCAATAGGCGGTATTCTGCTCATGTATTTTGCACAC
This sequence comes from Sediminibacterium sp., assembly GCA_044337245.1. Taxonomy (GTDB): domain Bacteria; phylum Bacteroidota; class Bacteroidia; order Chitinophagales; family Chitinophagaceae; genus Sediminibacterium. The sequence continues at coordinate 7,430 of JBIINW010000023.1, forward strand.
CAATTTATTAATATGGAAATCTCCCAGATTATTTTAGTATTGATTGTAGCAATAATTGCCGTTGTACTAGGCTATTGGCTGGCTAACCGTTCAATGCTTGGTTCGCAAAAGCTAGAGCAGGAGAAATATATGCAGCTGCAAAACAGGTGGCAACAAGATCAACAGGCGCAAGCTATTCTTAGGGATCAAAAAGCTGCTTTGGAAGCACAACTCGCAGTAAGTGACGAGCGGGTGCGCGCCACGCAACTTTTACTTACCGAAGCCCGCCAAAATCAACAACAAATTAGCGAGGCCATGAAAAACGAAATGGAACTCATGGCGGGCCGAATTTTGCAACAGAACAGTCAGCAGCTGATGCAGAAAAACGAAGAAAAAATTGGTCAAATACTACAGCCCCTGCAAACCGAACTAACGGGTTTTAAAAAAGCAGTGGAGGATGCCTATCAGAAAGAATCCAATGAAAGGTTTAGTCTTACCAAAGAAATTGAAAAACTAGTGCAAACCAGTGTGCGGGTAAGCGAAGAAGCTAATAACCTGACTACTGCATTAAAGGGCAATGTAAAAACTCAGGGGAACTGGGGTGAGATGGTGCTAGAAACTTTACTAGAGAACAGCGGATTAAGTCGCGACCGCAATTATCTGGTACAACAGTATATAAGAGATGCTTCAGGCAATGTGCTGAAAGATGAAGACGGAAATATGTTGCAGCCAGATGTTATGATTGTATATCCCGATCAGCGCAGGGTGATTATTGATGCCAAGGTTTCTTTGATTGGATGGGAAAGATATGTAAATGCAACGGATGAATCTGAGAGAGCCAAAGCCTGGACCGACCACCTTACTTCCATCTATCGCCACATCGATCTACTTTCAAAAAAGAAATATGGGCGATATGCTGGGGCGCTGGATTATGTGTTGATGTTTGTGCCCATTGAGCCGGCTTTTTTAGAGGCCTTGAAAAAAGACACCGAACTCTGGAAGAAGGCCTATGATAAAAATATTATGCTGGTTTGCCCCACTAACTTGCTGGCTATTCTAAAGATAGTCGCTGAGTTATGGCGGATTGAAAAGCAAAATGAAAATGCGATTGACATTGCCAATAAAGCCGGATCGTTGTATGATAAGTTCCATGGGTTTTTAGATAATATGGAACAGATTGGCAAAAAGATAGACGATGCCGGAAACGCATTTCAGCATGCCTATAAGCAGTTGCATACTGGGCGGGGTAATTTGATTGGCAAAGTAGAAGAGCTAAAGAAAATGGGTGCCAATGCTTCCAAACAATTATCACATACCTTGCTTAAAGAAGCACCTGATGAAACAACATTACCGGAAAGCCATCCCTAATTATGCAATTTCCTCCCAAACATATTTTATCGAAGTCAACTTTTATGTATGGCTGCCAGTGCAACCTGCGATTATGGTTGCATAAATATAATCCATCATTAAAAGATCCCATCGACAAGCAACAGCAGCAGCTATTTCAAACCGGAACCGATCTGGGCGAACTTGCCCGGCAATTATTTCCTGGAGGGGTGGATGCTTCTCCTCCCGATTATTTTCAATATGCCCTATCTGTTAAAAAAACCGCCGAATGGATTGCCGCAGGAAAAACCATTATTTATGAAGCTGCGTTTCAGCATGAGGGGATGCTGTGCGCAATCGATATTTTAGTAAAAAGGCCGGATGGCTGGTATGCATACGAAGTAAAAGGAAGTACCCAAGTGAAAGATGTTTTTGTAATGGATGCCGCTTTCCAGTATCATGTAATCACAGGTGCCGGATTACCCTTGCAACAGATTTCACTGATCTATATCAATAATCAGTATGTGCGAAAAGGCGCATTGGCGTTAAATGAGTTATTTACCACCACTGCTATTACAGATCAGGTTAAGGAATATAGTACATTTTTGCAGGCAAAGGCGGAGGAACTGCTGCAGGTAGTTGCCAATAAATTGCAGCCACCTGTTATTGCAGCAGGAAAGCAGTGCACAAAGCCCTATCGCTGTGATTTTTATTCCCACTGTAATCCTCAAGCAGAGACAGTTGAGGAAGAGATTGCGGAACCGGTTGTTGACCTTGTTCAGCTTCGATCATTTATTTCAACACTTCAATATCCGATATATTATATGGATTTTGAAACCTGGAGCCAGGCTGTACCTCAGCTGGACGGACATTGGCCTTTCCGGCAGGTATGCTTTCAATATTCAGTGAAAGTGCAACACGAACCGGATGCTGTTCCAGTTGAACATGGGTATCTGGCAAATGATATTACAACTCCCTCAGCAGATTTTATCAATAACCTGCTAACTGTATTGGGTGAAGAAGGAACTATTGTAGTGTATAATGCAACATTCGAAAGGAGTCGCCTGCTCGAGTTTGTTCGCGACAATCCTATATGGAAACCAGCGATTGACAGGGTGATCGGTCGAATGGTAGATTTGATGGAAGTGTTTAGAAAAAAACAGTATTATCTGCCGATAATGGGCTATGGGTATTCTATCAAATCTGTTTTGCCTGCTTTATTTCCTGAGGAGGGATATGAAGGGCTTGCGATATCCGATGGGATGGAAGCGGCTAACTCTTTTTATCAATTGAACCAAGAGAACAATCCCGAAAAAATTCGAGCAACTCGAGCGGCACTTGAAGCATATTGCTCAATGGATACCCTAGCCATGGTAAAAATTATTGATCATATCCGGAAACGTATCCAATAGTTGTTGCATAGTTGAACTTGTCCATTCAATGTTGTATTTTTATGGGGGATATGTATTGTAATCCCCCACATTGATAACTGCTTAGGCTATGAATTTAATTGCTTACCCCCGCTTCCGGAATTTGATAGTTTGTTTGGTAGCCGTATCCGGATTGTTTTTTTCATTTTCTGTTCGTGCCCAATCTTTATTTCCAGGGTATAGTCCTACTGAGCTGGCAGATATATTAATGGTATCCGTTAGAACAGGGAGTGGCAGTAGTTATTATAGCGACAGCAATTATGTGGCTGCTTCTACTCGTTTTCAGCGAGCCTATCGTTCTCCGGAAATGGGGTTGTTGAATTTATGGGAGTTGTGGACCGACAACCAAAATACTGCCATTATATCTGTGCGCGGCACACTTCCTAATCCCGATAGCTGGCTATCGAATTTTTATTCTGCCATGATTCCCGCTAAGGGCGAAATCATTTTACCGGGAAACGATACTGTGCCCTATCAGGTGGCCGATCATCCAATGGCAGCTGTGCATGTGGGTTGGATGATTAGTACCGCTTACCTAGGAAAAGACATTCTGCCGCGGCTGGATTCTCTGTATAAGAAAGGCTACCGAAATCTGTTGATAACCGGGCATAGTCAGGGTGGCGGGATTTCTTATTTATTAACCGCTCATCTCCGTCAGTGGCAAAAGCAACAAAAAATAGCTTCGGATTGGCAGATAAAAACATATAGTACGGCGGCACCTAAACCCGGGAATGTATATTTCGCATACGATTACGAAGCTGCAACGCGGGGTGGGTGGGCCTTTAATGTGGTAAATGCAATTGACTGGGTTCCTGAGATGCCGATAACGGTGCAAACGGTGGGCGATTTTAATCAAATCAATCCCTTTACCAATGCAAAAGATATCATAGGGAAACAAAAATTTCCTACCAATTGGGCTTTGCGGTATATGTATAATCGATTGGATAAGCCAACCCGTAGGGCAGAGAAAAATTTCGAAAAATATCTGGGGAAAATCATGGGTAAAAGAGTGAGCGATAAACTGGTGGGCCTCCGAGTGCCGCCATTTGTACATACAATCAATTATGCCCGGGTGGGTGAGACTATTGTGTTGCGGCCGGATGCAGATTATTATGCCAGATTCCCGAATAATCCCGATAAAATCTTTGTTAATCACTTTCATCAGCCCTATATCTATCTTGTAAATAAATCACTGTTAGATTCTACAAGTATACACTCCGCTTCGGGAAAAAATTAATAAATGGGAGCACCTGCTCTACCAAAATCTATTTATCGGGTATTGTTCCGGTATGCGAAAAGGAATAAGAGAGTATATTTGTAACCAGAAAACATTTTTTGAAAACAGATACCCTATATGGAAGTACATCATCCTCATCGTCACTCGACTCCCAGAACTTTCAAGCAATATGTGATTGAGTTTTTTATGATATTCCTAGCGGTAACGCTTGGATTTTTTGCTGAAAATATTCGGGAACACTTTACTGAAAAAGAAAAGGCCCATCAATACCTGGAAGATTTGGCAAGTGATTTGAAGCAAGACACGGCAAAATTGAATGCAAGCATCGCGTTTAAATCACAAAAACGACAACAGGTAGATTCACTGGTTCATTTACTATTGGGGGCCGACAGAGATAAGTACAGCCGGGAAATTTATTATTATGCCCGCATGTTAACATTACGAGAGCCGTTTTATGCAACAGAAGGAACACTGAAACAAATGGAAAATGATGGGGGATTCAGAATATTACACAATAAGGAGATTATTAAAAAAATCAACCACTATATCGACGCGAAAGATAAGATTGCACAAATACAACAAATGGAAGATAATATCTCCGTTCAGATGCGCACCGCTGCCAGTAAGGTTTTTGATGCGAGGGTGTTTGAAAAAATGCTCAACCCCGAAACCAATGCTGCTTTCAAATATTATATTCGGCCACCCGAACAACCCGTTTCATTTACCACCAATAATCCCCGTGAGTTGAATGAATATGCCAACTGGGCAGTGTCTATCAATACCGGGCAAACCATGAACCGGATGCTGATGATACAACTGAAAGAGGAGGCAACTGCTCTGATTGAAGCCATTGAAAAAGCTGTAAACTAACTGAAAAGCGCCGGCAGGAACCTCTATGGGTCCTGAGCGGATTCCAGCATAAATTAGTAACTTACCCTAAATTCCTGATTATGAAATTTCGTGTAGCCTCACGCTTACTATTGTTGGTATCCCTATTGCCTATTGCAACCAATCACGTAGCAGCTCAAGTTAAAGATAGCCGTCCAATTATTGGACGGTGGGATTTAACCGTTCAGATGGACCGCGTAGCTCCTTCATGGCTGGAGGTAAAATTGTCTGGATTAAAAACACTGGTAGGTTATTTTGTAGCAGAAGGGGGCAGTGCTCGTCCAATCGCTGAGGTAAAATATGATAATGGGAAAGTAAGTTTTTCCATACCTACTCAGTGGGACATGAGTACTAATCCCCTGGTGTTTGAAGGCATGCTGCAAAACGATCAGCTGAGTGGCACAATTACAACTCCCAAAGGTGATAAATATCCATTTACAGGAGAACGAGCTCCCCTTTTAACAAGAACCAGTGCGCCGGTTTGGGGAGAGCCGATTGCCTTATTTAATGGAAAAGATTTAACCGGCTGGCATATGTCTGGTAAAGAAAAACAATGGGTAGCAGAAGAGGGTATTTTGAGAAGTCCTAAATCTGGCTCTAATATTATTACCGATGCCAGTTTCAACGATTTTAAACTGCATATCGAATTTCGGTATCCTGCAGGAAGTAACAGTGGCGTGTATTTGAGAGGCAGATATGAAGTGCAGGTAGAAGACAATTATGGCCTCGAACCAAGCTCCACCCTTTTTGGGGGCATCTATGGTTTTTTAACGCCGAATGAAATGGTTGCCAAAAAACCCGGAGAATGGCAATCTTATGATATTACCTTAATTGGTCGCCGAGTATCCGTTACCGCAAACGGCAAAGCGATTATTGTTGATCAGATAATCCCCGGTATTACCGGTGGAGCGCTCGACAGTAAAGAGGGAGAGCCCGGACCTATTTTTTTACAAGGTGATCATGGTCCGGTAGAGTATAGGAATATTGTTATAACGCCCGCCAAATAGTGAAGTTACCTGAAACGATAAAAAGCATAATCGTATTTCCTTTCATTCTGCTGATACGAATTTATCAGTATGTGATTTCTCCGGCGATGGGGCCTAAATGTAGGTATACCCCTACCTGTTCTCAATATGCGGTAACAGCTTTACAAAAGCATGGCATCTTAAAAGGAGGATGGTTGGCTATTCGACGAATTTCCAGTTGCCGGCCCGGGGGTGGCGAGGGATATGATCCGGTTCCCGATTAGCCTGCTTTATTTTTTTATGGGCCGCGTTAAATCTTCCAGTTTGCCAATGGTTTCGCGAATTTCACGAATACTGTAAAACCGATATACTTCAGGTGCTTCCCCATTTTTGCTGGCGGCGGAAGTCATTTTGTGATAAGGCCCCACAATCTCTGCGTCTAGATTGGGCGTTACGAGCGTAGCCTGATTAGGAAGGAGATAAAAATTGCGATTAGCAGCAGAAACGTTTTTTCCTTCCACCAATAATCGTAGGGAATCTAATTTTTGGGTAACGATTTCCTGCGAAATAACCTGACCAGCTTTATCAGCTGAAACATAATTTTGGTAGCTGCCAATGATGGTATCGTTTTTGGCATTCACTACATAGAGTCCTTTTTCCGCAAGTTCAAAAGAACCCTTACCTGCAGGAGATTCGATGGTCCATTGTTTGGTTCCGGTAAGCACTGCATTTTCTTCGTGCCCCGCGCCATCAGTAGATTGAATGGTGCCGGCATCTGCATTAATTTTTGCTGCACCTTTACTCATTACTACTAGTTTTTTGTTGCTGCAGGAAGTAAGCACCAACAAACCAATTAAAACAAAGAATCCATTTTTCATACTAATAAATTAAAAAGGACTGCTGAAAATTATTCAGCAGCCCTTGTTCTATAATCAATTAATGAGCGGCTTCGAAACGCTCCGAAACTTTTGTCCAGTTAACCACATTCCAAAAAGCAGCCAGATAATCGGCGCGGCGATTTTGGTATTTGAGATAATAGGCATGCTCCCAAACATCCACCCCTAGTATCGGGGTTCCTTTTACTTCTGCGATATCCATCAACGGGTTATCTTGATTCGGGGTAGAGCAGATTTCCAGTTTACCATCCTTTACAATTAACCAGGCCCATCCGCTGCCAAAACGAGTCATACCAGCAGCAGCCATTTTTTCCTTAAAAGCATCAAATGATCCGAAAGTAGCAGTAATGGCATCTCCCAGTTTTCCGGAAGCAGTACCGCCGGCATTAGGGGCCAGGCTTTCCCAGAAAAACGTATGATTCCAATGTCCGCCTCCGTTATTGCGAACGGGGGCACCTATACTTCCAGCGATGGCAACAATCTCAGCCAGCGTTTTTCCTTCATTAGGGGTTCCTGCCAGGGCTTTGTTCAAATTATCTACATAGGCCTGGTGGTGTTTTCCGTGATGGATCTGCATGGTGAGCGTGTCGATATGCGGCTCGAGTGCTTCGTGTGCATATGGAAGGGGTGCAAGTGTGAATGACATACAAGTATAATTTTAATGATGTAACAAAATTAGGTGGGTTATTCGATTAATGGCATTTTACCAGGTTAATTGTTCCAAAAATCGATAATCAAAACTGCCTTATCGCTTGTTTCTGAAAAAGGCAGTCATTAAAGCTCCACATTCTGCTTCTAAAACCCCTCCTACCAATTCGGTTTTGGGGTGTAGGGGCCAGTGAGGAGCGGTTTTTGATTTAAAGCCATTTTTGGGGTCGGCAGCGCCAAATACTACTCGGCCTATTTTCCCCCAAAATAAGGCCCCACAACACATCAGGCAGGGTTCTAAGGTTACATATAGGGTTGCATCCGGCAAATATTTTGCACCCAGCGCATGAAAGGCACTGGTAATTGCCAACATTTCTGCATGGGCGGTGGCGTCGGTTAATTGCTCTACTTGGTTATGTCCCCGAGCGATGATTCTGTTCTGCAACACCACAACAGCACCCACCGGAACTTCATCGGCTTCAAATGCCATACGCGCCTGAACCAGCGCTTGCTGCATAAAATATTGATCATCCGGAATGGATAATTGCATAAAGTGAAATCAGCTAGTTAAAAGAGAGTTGTAAATCTTTTATGAGAAGTTATGCCTCCTTCTATAAGGCCATAATTTGAATATTTTTAAACCATACATCGTTTCCATGGTCTTGTAAAACGATATGTCCTTTGGTAAATGTGCCAAAGTCTTTTTTGGTTTTGAACTTACTGCCGGCAATCATATTTTTCCAGTTTGCATCATCATAGCGGGTATTTACTACTTCTTCTCCATTGAGTTTGAAAGTAAGTTTGCCATGGTCTGCAATAACTTCGGAGGTATTCCATTCACCAAAGGGTTTTACCACCCCTTCTTTACCTGCAATCATATCATACAAATTGCCGGCACGGTGTTTTTCTATCTTTCCATCGGAATGTCCATCATTGTCTAGTATTTGCATTTCGGGTCCTGTATGCCAAGATTCTTTGAATTTAGCAGTGTCTTCATTCGACCAGAAAATAACGCCGCTGTTACCGTTCTTACTCACTTTCCAGTCTAGCTTTAGATGAAAATTTTCGAATTCCTCATCCGTTACAAGATCACCCGGATTCCTTCTTTCTTCTGCTGTTTTGGTTTTGCTATCGAAAAATATTTCTCCGTTCACAGCTTTCCAGGAAGGATTAACGGTGGATTTTCCATAAGTATGCCAACCCGTTAAATCTTTTCCGTTAAATAGCGACTTCCACTTTTTAGCGGCAGGCTTTGAAAAGTGCGCCTGGGCTTGATGGGATTCGGTTGGAGTAACGATAGAAGCCAACTGCAAACAAACTGCAGCTCCGGCAACCAGAAGCGGGGTAACGAACAATACTTTCATCGAGGGAGGTTTTATTGAGCTGTTTTCAGCAGTAAAATATATTTAACCATTTGCTTGGCATCGGCTTCGGAAATTTGCGGGTGCGCAGTCATAGGTATTTGCCCCCATACGCCTTGCCCGCCCTTGATGATTTTTCCGGCCAGCAAGTCGATGTTTTCTTCGTTAGATTCATATTTAGCTGCTACCTCTTTGTAAGAAGGACCGATTAGCTTTTCACCCACTTTATGGCAGGTAAGGCAATCTGATTTGGCAATCAGTTCTAATCCTTTTTGATAATCTGGGTTGCTACTGAGAGAAGAACCAGCGCTCGCAGGTGCCGGGGCTGCTTCTTTTTTGTCGCCACCACTGCTACAGGCACCCACTAACAGGAGGGCAAATAAAGCGATAGATGTTTTTTTCACGGGTTTAAAGTTTACGATTAGTGAGTGTTAAAGATATCAATCAATTCCTAAAATCTTCCGATTAAATTGTTCATCAGATCCGGTTCCGGCAAAGTCGTCAAAAGCTTTTTCCGTTACCCGGATAATATGATTTTTTATAAAGGGCGCACCTTCAGCAGCGCCAACTTCGGGGTGTTTAATGGCACATTCCCATTCGAGTACGGCCCATCCTTTATAGCCATAGGCAGCCAGCTTGCTGAAAATAGATTTGAAATTTACCTGCCCATCCCCCAGAGAACGGAATCGGCCGGCTCTTTCTACCCAACCCTGATAGCCTCCATAAACACCTTGCTTTCCGGTGGGATTAAATTCGGCATCCTTCACATGAAACATTTTGATGCGGGAATGATAATGGTCTATATAGGCAAGATAATCCAAACACTGCAACACAAAATGCGAAGGATCGTATAATAAACAGGCACGGGGGTGTTGATGTACTTTATCTAAAAACATTTCATAACTCACTCCGTCGTGCAGGTCTTCGCCGGGATGTATTTCGTAGCAAAGATCCACGCCATTTTCATCAAACACATCCAGTATAGGTTTCCAGCGATTGGCCAATTCGGTAAAGCCGGTTTCTACCAGTCCGGCAGGGCGCTGGGGCCAGGGGTAAACCGTATGCCAAAGCAGGGCACCACTAAAAGTTGCATGGGCATCCAGGCCTAAATTGCGGGAAGCCTGCGCAGCATATTTCAGCTGTTGCACTGCCCACTCAGTTCGGGCTTTGGGATTATTTCTAACAGCATCGGGGGCAAAGCCATCGAATAAGGCATCATAGGCAGGATTAACAGCCACCAATTGTCCTTGCAGATGGGTAGATAGTTCGGTGATTTGTAAACCGGCATTTTCTACTATCCCTTTTACCTCGTCGGCATAGGTTTTGCTTTCGGCTGCCAGTTGTAGGTTGATACAGCGACTGTCCCAAGATGGAATCTGCACCCCCACAAAACCCAACGATGCTGCCCATTTACAAATATTTTGTAAGGAGTTAAAGGGAGGCTGTTCGCCCATAAACTGTGCGAGAAAAATGGCAGGTCCTTTGATAGTAGTCATGGTGTATGAGGTTATCGGTTGAACAAATTATACATTGAAGGGCGTCCACTTTTCATTCGATGCGCCGGAAGCCACCACATTGTCTATAAATGCCATTCCCCTTACGCCATCATCGGCTGTGGGGAAGTCCAAGGCTTCGGCACTGGCTTCGGTACCCTCGATGCGTGCAGTTAGGGTAAGCGCGAAGTTGCGATAGATATTGGCAAAAGCTTCGAGGTATCCTTCGGGGTGACCGGCGGGGGTGCGACAGTTTTTTACGGCATAGCTCGACAGGCGATCGCCGAAATTGCCGCCCGCCCTTAAAATCTGGGTGGGTTGGTGCAGCCATTTTACTAGCAGGGTATTAGGTTCTTGTTGAACCCATTCAATACCGCCTTTTTCTCCGTAGATTCTTATTTTCAGGGCATTTTCTTCGCCGGCTGCTACCTGAGAAGCCATTAAAACTCCGGCTGCTCCGTTATTAAATTTAAGCAGCACATTGCCATCATCGTCGAGTGCCCTGCCCGGTACCATAATATTTAAATCGGCACAGAGGTGGGTGATTTGTAGGCCCGAAATATATTCTGCCAGGTGCGCTGCATGGGTTCCGATATCTCCCATACATCCGGCTTTACCCGATTTGGTGGGGTCGGTTCTCCAGGCGGCTTGGGCATTTCCTTCTTTCTCAGAAAGCTGGCTCAACCATCCTTGGGGGTATTCAACCCATATTTTTCTGATTTTGCCAAATACGCCATCCTTACACATGGCCCTAGCTTGTTTTACCATGGGGTATCCCGAGTAGGTATGGGTAAGGCAAAGTAGTAGGCCCTTTTCCTTTGCTTTTTGCTGCAATTGCTTGGCTTCGTCGAGCGTGAAAGTGATAGGCTTTTCAATTACCACATGAAATCCATGTTCCAGGGCCATCATGGCCGGGGCAAAGTGAACAAAGTTGGGCGTAACGATGGTTACAAAATCCATTCTTTCTTCTGCGGGCAGTTGCGACTCTTGTTGAATCATCTCCTGATAGCTGGTATAGGTTCTGTTTACCGGCAGCAACAGTGCTTTTCCGGATTCTATAGCCGTGTTGGGGTCGGCACTCAGGGCACCGCAGGATAATTCAATCAGTCCATCAATGCCAGCGGCCATGCGGTGGATAGCACCAATAAAAGCATCCAGGCCTCCGCCAATCATGCCCATTCTAAGTTTTCGGTTCATATTATTTTATTTGATACAATACGGGAAATATAATTGGAATTCCATCATATATCGGTAAAAATACCCTCTTCACTGAATAATTGATGCGGGAATAAAAATAAAAATTATATTTAACCCACGATTGTTTTTTTCACTAACCATATGAAAGTATGCAACCTACTCCTCAACGGAATCAATTATTTGTAGCCAGTTGCCTGGCATTGCTGGTAACTTCCTTATCATTTGGAATTCGGGCCGGTATTTTATCCCGCTTAGGTGTTGAGTTCGAACTCAACACGGCTCAGTTAGGCACCATTGCTTCCACTGCTTTTTGGGGATTCCCGCTGGCCGTAATTGTGGGTGGATTTATAGTTGATATTATTGGCATGAAAAAGTTATTGCTATTAGCATTCGCTTTCCATTTACTGGGCATTTTATTGACTGTATTTGCCTCCGGCTATTGGACACTCTTTTTTTCTACCCTGTTGATAGGAATTGCCAACGGAACGGTGGAAGCAGCCTGTAATCCACTGGTAGCAACCATTTACGCAGATGACAAAACTACCAAGTTGAACCATTTTCACTTGTGGTTCCCTGGTGGAATAGTTATTGGCACCTTACTCGTATTTTTCTTAGACAAAGCGGGTATTGGCTGGCAGGTACAGGTTGGACTGATGGCAATTCCAACAGTGGTGTATGGATATTTATTCAGCAAGCTAACATTTCCTGTTACGGAGAGAGTTGCTAGTGGTATTTCTACCAATACCATGTACAAATCATTGTTGAATCCGCTTTTCCTAGTGATGATTGTATTGATGTTTGGAACAGCTATTACAGAATTATTTACCGGACAATGGATAGATGTATTATTAAAAAATGTATCCGACAATGCCATTTTGTTGTTAACGATAGAAACGGGTATCATGGTAATCGGCAGAGGATTGGCTGGCCCCGTTGTTCATAAATTTTCTCCAACCGGCGTTTTGCTGATGTCGGCTATTTTGTCGGCATTGGGATTATATATGTTGGGCCATACCACCGGAAACCTCTTGTTTTTAGGAGCGGTGATTTTTGGTATGGGGGTTTGTTATTTCTGGCCAACCATGTTGGGATTTGTTTCTGAAAATATGCCAGAAACTGGCGCAGTGGGTCTTAACCTGATGGGGGGGGCAGGCATGTTTGCCGTGGCAGTGTATACATTTTTTATGGGCGATTACTACGATCGTCTGCTAGGCAACCACCTACCTGCAGGAACAGCAGTAAATCAGGCTACGCCAGAAATGTTGAATGAGGCCAAGAAGTTGGCGGGCCCCGAAGTGCTGAACGTAACCTTACTTATTCCGGTGATATTGATAGGGGCATTTGCGTTGTTGTTTTTATACATGAGAAACAAAAAAACAACGGCAGCTATCTGATAAATATAGATTCATGAAAACGAGCAGAAGAAAAGTTATTCAAAATATGCTGGCCGGATCTGCGGCTGTTGCAGCAGCCCCATTTATTAAGGCAAATGCGGCTCCTCAATCTACCCATATGTTAAAAGGGAATATTCATCATTCGGTTTGCCGCTGGTGTTTTAGTGATACCCCGCTCGATGTGCTTTGTGCTACTGCAAAAGAAATTGGGCTGGTGGGCATCGATCTGGTAGGGCCAAAAGATTGGGATACGCTAAAAAAATATAACCTGGTATCAACCATGTGCAATGGCGCAGAAATCAGTTTAACCAAGGGCTGGAATGATCCGCAAAATCATGCACAACTGATAAAAAATTATACCGAGCACATCGAACTGGTGGCAGCTGCGGGCTATACCAACCTAATTTGCTTTAGCGGCAATCGCAATGGCATGCAGGATGAAGTGGGCTTGCAAAACTGTGCCAACGGACTTAAACAAATTATGTCGCTCGCCGAAAAGAAAGGCGTTGTGATTCATATGGAGTTGCTCAATAGTAAGGTAGATCATAAAGATTATATGTGCGACAAAACCCCCTGGGGTGTTGAATTGTGCAAGCGAATCGGATCAACCAATTTTAAGCTCTTGTACGATATTTATCACATGCAAATTGATGAGGGGGATGTGATACATACCATCCGCACCTATCACCCGTATATCGGCCATTATCATACAGCTGGTGTTCCGGGCAGGCACGAAATTGATGAGACGCAGGAATTGTATTATCCAGCAATTATGAAAGCTATTTTGGCAACCGGCTTTCAGCAATATGTTGCGCAGGAATTTATTCCGGCTAGTGCAGATAAGTTGGGATCTTTAAAAAAAGCAATTCAGATTTGTGATGTATAAACAATTAAACCCAATCAAATAATAAAATACGAACTATGGCTGAACAAACATTTGATGCAATTGTGGTGGGCTCCGGCATCAGCGGAGGCTGGGCTGCTAAAGAGCTAACCGAAAAGGGGCTTAAAGTATTGATGCTGGAAAGAGGCAGAAATATCGAGCACATTAAAGATTATGTAAACGCCAATAAAGAGGCATGGGATTATCCGCACCGGGGCAGAAAAACCCAGGAAATGATTAAGGATTATCCGGTGTTGAATCGCGATTATCCACTGAACGAAACCAATCTCGATTATTGGGTAAATGAAAAAGAAAGTCCGTACACAGAAGAAAAGCGGTACGACTGGTTCCGTGGTTATCATGTAGGGGGTCGTTCGTTGATGTGGGGCCGCCAGAGCTATCGCTGGAGTGATTTTGATTTTGAAGCCAATGCCAAAGATGGAATAGCAGTAGACTGGCCGGTACGCTATAAGGATATCGCTCCCTGGTATGATTATGTAGAAAAATTTGCCGGTATCAGTGGTAATCGGGATGGGCTGGTACAATTGCCCGACGGACAATTTTTGCCTCCAATGGATATGACCTGCGTAGAGAAAGATGCCTCAAAGCGGCTGAAGGAATATTACAAAGGTGCCCGACAGATGATTATCGGAAGAACGGCTAATTTAACCGTAGCCCATGAAGGTCGCACCAATTGTCAGTACCGCAATAAATGCTGGTTGGGATGTCAGTTCGGTGCCTATTTCAGCACACAATCTTCTACGTTACCGGCAGCACAAAAAACCGGCAACCTTACATTGCGTCCCTGGTCGATTGTTACCAAAATATTGTACGATAAAGATAAAAAAAGAGCAACCGGTGTAGAAGTTTTGGATGCAGAAAATAATCAGACCTATGTATATAATGCAAAGATTATTTTTCTGAATGCCAGCACTTTTAATAGCTCTTGGATTCTGATGAATTCTGCAACAGATATCTGGCCCGAAGGATTAGGAAGTTCAAGTGGGGAGTTGGGGCACAATATCATGGACCACCACCTGGGCGTAGGTGCTGGCGGACAAGTTGAAGGGTATGAAGACATGTATTACTATGGCAGACGCGCCAATGGTATTTATATTCCAAGGTTTAGAAATTTATTTGGCGACAAACGCGATTACCTGCGTGGATTTGGTTACCAGGGTGGCGCAGGTCGCGAGGGGTATCGACATGAAGTGGCAGAAATGAGTATTGGCGGTGCTTTTAAAGATGCACTTACAGAACCTGGTTCGTGGACGATGGGTATTATGGGCTTTGGAGAAATCATTCCCGACCATGCCAACAAAATCACGTTGGATAAAAACAAAAAAGATAAGTGGGGATTGCCCGTATTGTCGTTCGATGCAGAGTTGAAGGAGAATGAATGGAAGATGCGCAAAGACATGCAGGAAGATGCCAAAGAAATGCTGGACGCTATGGGCGTGAAAAATATCAATGGCTATGATGCCAATGGTATTCAAGGTCGTGGCATTCATGAAATGGGAACAGCCCGCATGGGAGCCGATCCAAAAACTTCGGTGGTGAACAAAAACAACCAAGTATGGGATGCGCCTAACGTGTTTGTAACGGATGGTTCGTTTATGACGTCTGCCGCCTGTGTAAATCCATCGCTAACCTATATGGCATTCACCGCCCGAGCTGCTGATTTTGCAGTTTCCGAATTGAAAAAACAAAATCTGTAATCACCCTTTATAAATTAATCATTATGAATAGAAGAGAAGCCATATCCAGCGTAACACTATTATTAGGAGGTACGCTTTTGGGAGCAGAAGCTTTTTTGGCGGGCTGTAAAAATCCGGCTGCTGATTTATCGCTCAGTTTTTCAAAAGACGATATTAGTTTTTTAAATGAAATAGCGGAAACTATTTTGCCGGCTACTTCTTCGCCCGGAGCCAAAGAAGCAAAAGTGGGCGACTTTATGGCGGTTGTTGTGAAGGATTGTTACGAAGGCAAAGACCAAGCCATATTTAAAGAGGGCATGAAAAAATTACAAGAAGCTTGTAAGAAGGCTTGTAAAAAAACTTTCATGGAAGCCACGCCCGAGCACCGCCACGATTTGCTGG
>JBIINW010000139.1:0-6903 GCA_044337245.1 Sediminibacterium sp.
TACTACCACCACCGACATAAGATTAGGGCGATACCAGGTTTTATAAAAATTAATTAGAGAGGAAGGCTTGAAGTTTTGCAGGATACTGTCTTTCCCAATCGGCAGGCGATTGCTATAGGCAGATCCGTTGAATAGAATTGGAAAATATTGCTTTTGCATCCTTGCACCCGCTCCTTTACTCAATCTCGATTCCTCTAATACTACCCCTCTTTCCTTATTAATTTCAGCGGTATCTAATAAGGCATTGAATGCCCAGTCTTCTAAAATGGTAAAACCCTTTTCTACTTTAACAGAATCATCTGTAGGGATAGGCAGAATATAAACGGTTTCATCAAATGAGGTATAGGCATTCAAATCAGCCCCAAATTCAACGCCAATAGACTGCAAATAACTCACCAGTTCATTTTTAGGAAAATGTTTCAGTCCATTAAAATTCATGTGCTCCATAAAATGCGCCAACCCCTGCTGATCAGGAGTTTCTAAAACGGAACCGGCATTTACCACCAACCGTAACTGAATTTTTTTAGCAGGTAAGGCATTCTTGTGAATGTAATAGGTAAGTCCATTCGCCAATTTCCCAATTTTCACATTGGGGTCGGTAGGCAATGGCTTGGTTGCTTCAAACTGTGCCATCAGCGCACCTACCTGTAACAAAAGGAGTACCATTATACCCCCTAAACGCATCTGTTTTCTCATGTAGTTAATATTTAATAAAATTTAAATTAATACAAAGCCAAGGCCCGTATTGTTATCAATTTGTTATATAGTGGGGGGGAAAGAATAAAGTTAGTAAAAAAACCCAATTCCCTACTCTGTAGCTGCTAATTTTTCTACCATCACCAATTCGTTTAACTGAACGTTCAAAGGAAGCTGTCCAACTTGAACAATCGCTCTTTTGCCCCGAATCTCCTTAACAGTTCCTACCTGATAATTTTTAATCAGCTTTACCAGACTTCCGGGTACAATTTCAGATTGTTGAACTTCCCGATACTGCTTATTTACCTTATTGGCCATTTTATTTACCACAATTGCCTCTTTTTTCTTAAACAACAGATCGCGCAAATGTTGAATTACCTCCTGCTTATTTTCTGTTTTTTTATAATCAAGTACAATCTGCCGTAATTTTCGCTCCATATCTTTTAAATAGGCAATCTGCTCCGTAGATATGCGATTTTGCTCGCGCATCCGATCCATTTCCTGCCGGTGCTTCTCTTTGTTAAGTACTGTATCCATCTGTTTTTTCAACTGCTCGTTTTCGCGGATTAATTTTTGCAAACTTGCCCGCTCCTGCTGAACTGCCTGTAAATCTTTTTCTGTGCTGTTGAGCAATTTATCCAGACTAAAATGGTTTTCATCTACCAGCTTCCGGGCTTTTTTAATCAAGTGCATGGGCAACCCAATTCTTTCAGCAATCGCAAATGTGTAGGAGCTGCCGGGCTTACCCATCACGAGTTGATAGAGAGGCTGCAAATGCACTTCATCAAACTGCATGGCCCCATTGATTATACCCTTTGTATGATTGGCCATCACTTTCAAATTCAGATAATGGGTGGTAACAATTCCCAATGCATGCTTATTAGAAAGTTCCTCCATAATTACTTCAGCAAAAGCGCCGCCCAAACTAGGATCGCTCCCACTTCCCAGCTCATCTATGAAAAACAGCGTTTTCCCATTGGCATTTTCCATGAAGTATTTCATGTGCTGTAAATGACTGGAATAGGTACTCAACTCAAATTCCAGATTTTGGGTATCGCCCATATGAATGAACAACTGCTTAAAAATGCCCATTTCACTATCCGGATGCACGGGAACGAGTAATCCGCTTTGCACCATCAGTTGCAATAAACCCACCGTTTTCATGGTAACGGTTTTACCCCCGGCGTTGGGACCACTGATTACCAATATGCGCTGCTGATCGTTTAAACTCAGGTTCAGGGGGATGGTTTTTTTGGCAGCAGATTTGTTATACAAGAAAAGTAGGGGGTGGTATGCCTGTATCAGATTAAACTGGGCCTTATCCTGCACTACAGGCATTTGGGCATTCATGTCGAGGGCCAGTTTGGCTTTTGCCCGGATAAAATCATACTCTCCTACCACTCTATAATATTGCTGCAATAGAGGAGCATACACCGACAAGGTAGCCGTTAATTCACGAAAGATGCGTTGAATTTCTTGTCGCTCATCGTTTTCCAGCGTATATAAATCGTTATTCAGCTCAATCGTTTCTTCGGGTTCGATAAAGGCAGTTTTTCTACTATCACTTTCCCCATGAAATATACCCTTCACCTGGCGCTTATGCTCCGAAAATACAGCTACCACTCGTCTGCCATTGCTGAAACTCTCGTTTATATCGGCACTAAAACCAGCTTTTTGTAATTTGTTCACCACTTTTTCGAACAAACGGCGGAGTTCCATCCGTTTCTTGTATAACTGCATACGGATGCGCTGCAGTTCGGGCGAAGCGGTATCTAACACAACACCGGTAGCATCAATCACTTTTCGAATAGATTCCGGTATAATTTTTTCATCGTAACAATCCTTCAACACATCAGCCAATGCCGGAAAAGATTGTCGCCTTTCCGTATCCATCCATCGAAAAATTCCATGCAAACAATCACATAATTGAGCGATAATAAGCCATTGTTCTCCCACCAAAACAGCCCCGGGTATTCCCAATAATTTCAACTCCTTTTGAAGTGATGCGGTAAACTCATTGGGAAAATGTTGTTGCTGTTGCAATAGTAACAGGTATTCATACGACTGCCGAAGTTCTTGGAGGATGAAGTCTTTTTTGGTATGAATGCGCAACTGCTCGGCTCTTTCCTTTGCAAAGGGCGTGCGGGTGTAATTCGACAATAAAGCTTTAATTTTATCGAACTCTAATTGGGTAAATGCCGTTTCCGGGTATCCGCGCATCCTGTATAATTTTGCCCCGCAAAGGTACAATATGCGCAGCGGAATCGCTAGTTGCTATTATTTACAGGCAGTTTTGTGAATAAGTAATAGAGTAACTTCGATTGAACCAAAAGGTATTCGATTTGTTTATTTAATAAAAACCAGTATGTTCAGGAAAGCCCTTACCCTATTTTTTTCATCCCTTTGCCTGATTTCCTGTGCTCAGAAAAAACCTGCTACAACCCCTACAGCTATGACGAACACGCCCCCTCCCGGTGTAACAACCGATACGGTTTATTTTGGTGAAGGTTGCTTTTGGTGTACCGAAGCTTTTTTCCAACGATTAAAGGGTGTTTACGCTGTTGAAAGCGGATATGGCGGCGGTTGGGTTGAAAATCCCTCTTATGAGCAAGTTTGCGATAAAAATACCGGACATGTAGAGCTGGCTCGTATTGTGTACAATCCTGCCGAAATCAGCTTCGACGAATTATTAGAAGTATTCTGGAAAACCCACGACCCTACCACCCTCAACCGGCAGGGAAACGATGTAGGACCACAATATAAAAGTGTTATTTATTACATCAACGAACAGCAAAAGCAAAAAGCAGAACAATATAAGTCGGCTTTAGATAAAAGTGGGGCTTGGGAAAATCCGATAGTTACCACCATAGAACCCTTTAAAAATTACTATCCCGCCGAAAAATATCACCAAAACTACTACAACGACAATACTAATCAGGGATATTGTCGTTTTGTGATTTCCCCCAAGCTCGAAAAATTTGAAAAGGTATTTAAAGAGAAGTTAAAGAAGCAGTAACCGCCCGCTGTTTTTAATAAGTAAGTTGGCTTCCAGAGAACATACCAACCATTTCCTGTAATTTTAAGGCATGAAGAAATGGCTATACTTATTACTGTTTATATTCAGTACCTCTAAAGTTGCCACAGCGCAGCTAATGGAAAAAAAATCGCTGTTTACTGCAGCCGATACCCTTCGGGGAAGCCTCAACCCACAACGCACCTGGTGGAATGTTCTGCGGTACGACCTTACCGTAGAACCCGATTTTAAAACCCGCACCATTCGCGGGAACAATACCATTCTTTTTTCTATTGAGCAGCCTGTGCAAACGATGCAGATCGATTTACAGGCACCTATGGTATTAGATAGTATTCGTTGGAATACGGAAAAACCGCAATTATTATCTTTTACCAGAGCGGGAAATATAGCCCTGGTTACCTGGCCAACCATTCCGGCAAATATACAAGAAACCAGTATCACCCTTTATTTCAGCGGAAAGCCAGTAATAGCCGTTCGGCCACCCTGGGATGGCGGATGGATATGGACAAGAGACGAAAATGGAAATCCCTGGATAAGCGTTGCTTGTCAGGGTTTGGGAGCCAGTGTTTGGTATCCCTGCAAAGATCACCAAAGTGATGAGCCGGAACGCGGAGCAAGTTTATCGATGATTATTCCGGAGAATCTTAAGGGCATAGCCAATGGAAGATTGATACAGGAAAAACCTTATGCAGCTGGCACCAAAATAGTTACCTGGGAGGTAAAAAATCCGATTAATAGCTATAATCTGGTTCCTTATATTGGTAAGTATGTAAACTTTACAGATACCTTGCAAGGAGAAAAAGGTGTACTAGACCTCTCCTATTGGGTATTAGAAAACCATTTATCAGCAGCCAAGGAACACTTTACCCAAACCAAGCCCATGTTGCGTGCCTTTGAACATTGGATGGGGCCCTATCCTTTTTATGATGATAGCTATAAATTGGTAGAAGCCCCCCATTTAGGCATGGAACACCAAAGTGCCGTTGCGTATGGCAATAAATTCATGAACGGTTATCTGGGTATGGATTTAAGCGAAACAGGATGGGGATTGAAATGGGATTATATAATAATTCATGAAAGCGGGCATGAATGGTTTGCGAATAACATCACCAGCAAAGACATTGCAGATATGTGGATTCATGAGGGCTTTACTACTTACTCAGAAACCCTGTTTACAGAATACTGGTATGGTAAGCAAGCTGGTAATGAATACAATTACGGATTGCGAAAAGGCATTGAAAATAAAGAAGTGGTAGTGGGGCCCTACGGAGTTAACAAAGAAGGCAGCGGGGATATGTACCCGAAAGTGGCGAATATGATTCATACTCTTCGGCATGCATTGAATAATGACGCTACCTTCAGGCAATACCTGCGAGACATGAACCAAACCTTCTATCATCGTATTGTAGAATATGCCGACATTGAACAGTTTACCAGTAAATATTGGGGGCGCTCGGTTACCGCTATTTTTAAGCAATACCTGAAAACCACCCAAATACCTCAGCTCAAACTGGCTATTGCCGCCGATGAAAAAACACTGTATTATCGCTGGGATAATTGTGTAAGCGGATTTGATTTACCCATTTGGTTACCAACTAACAAAAATGATACTCGCTTGCCTGTAATGGACGTAAAATGGCAGCAAACCCGTTTTTCGGAGAAAATAGATAAGGCTAGGCTGAAGGAAATTGAAAAACTGTACTATTGCACGGTACAAATTTTGCCAGCCGTTACCGATGCAATCAGTAAAGAAGCATCCCAATAACAAACTAACCATCCGCATCAATGGGAAATATCCGCAAACAAACTATTTTATCCAGCCTGTTGGTATATATAGGGTTTGGTATTGGTGCGGTAAATATGTTGTTATACTCATCGCAATCTGGTCCCTTTTCACCCGAACAGTTTGGCTTAACAAGAATATTTTTCGACTATGCACAAAACATGCTGGCATTCGGTGCCTTGGGGGTAATTCCGGTGATTTATAAGTTTTATCCCTATTACAAAGACAATCTTCCCGAAGAGAAAATGGATTTGATGACCTGGGGAATGATTTCTTCCTTGGCAGGCTTATTATTGATACTTGCGCTGGGTTGGTACTTTGAGGGATATTTCACCCGTTTATATGCGGCCAAATCTGCCCTGGTGGTAGAACACTATGGCTGGATGATGCCTTTTGCTATGGGCATGCTGCTTTTTTCGGTTTTAGAAGGATTTAACTGGGCACTAGGAAAAAGTGTACTGTCGAATTTTCTAAAGGAAACCCTGCTGCGCATACTTACCTTTTTTTTAATTGTAGCTTTTTACCTGGGATGGATAAACTTTCGACAATTTATTCATCTCTTCTCACTGCAGTTTCTGATCATATTTCTGGTGTTGCTGGTATACCTAATCAGGGAAAAGAAAATTCATTTTTCATTTTCCATCAGCAGGGTAACCCGAAAATACTGGAAAAAAATGTTGGGTATGCAGGCGCTTACTTTTGGGGGTACTTGTGTAGCTTCTATTGCTGCCACCATAGATGTGTTTATTATTGCTGGATTTCAAAACCTGCAAGCAGTGGGTATTTTTGTGTTTGCGCAATATGCAGCTAACCTTATTCAGGTTCCACAGAGAAGTATTCAAGCGGTTTCAGCCGGTGTGCTATCGCGGGCCTGGAAAGACAAAAACCTGAAAGAAATCAACCGTATCTACCAACGGTCATGCATCAATTTGCTTTTACTGGCTTTGTTTATTTTCGGAAATATTTGGTTGAATGTATCGGATGCCATTCAGGTATTGCATATTAAAAATGAATACGCACAAGGGCTCAGTGTTTTATTTGTGCTGGGCATGGTTCGCATTATTGATGCCGGAACGGGCTTAAATGCATTGGTGATAAACACTTCCACTTTTTGGAAATTTGATTTTTATAGCGGTGTAATTTTACTGGCATTTCGCCTTCCCCTCACCTATGTATTGATTCGAGAATATGGGATATTGGGTTCTGCCATTGCCGAATTGATTGCTTACAGTGTTTATAATTTTATTCGGTTCGAATTTTTGCGTCGTAAATTTCATATGCAACCTTTCGACAAATTCACGCTTTATTCCATTTTATTGGCTATGGTTGCCTATGGCGTCAGCTTTTTTATTACCCTGCCCTTGCAGGGATGGCCTGCCATTCTGGTTAG
>JBIINW010000140.1:0-6902 GCA_044337245.1 Sediminibacterium sp.
GTTGGTTTTAAACTTGCAGAAATGGCCACTGATATTGAAGCAGCAGAACTATTAACAAGAAAAGCAGGTATGCTTAAAGACAAAGGAGAAAAAGTGACAAAGCTGAGTGCTATGGCGAAACTTTTTGCATCTGAAACCGCAGTAGCAGTATCTAATGAAAGCGTTCAAATTTTTGGTGGGTATGGTTTTACCAAAGATTTTCCTGCCGAAAAATATTTTAGAGATGCAAAGTTGTGTACGATTGGTGAAGGGACATCAAGTATACAAAAGATGGTGATTTCTAGAGAAATTAAGAAAGATGTTAAATAGAAATGAAATAGTGATAGTGGATTGTCCAAGGGATGCAATTCAAGGCATGAAAGAAATGATTTCGGCCGAAAAAAAAGCAAATCATATAAATAATCTTTTAAAAAGTAATCTTTTTGATTGGATAGATTTTGGAAGTTTTGTTTCACCACAAGCAATGCCTCAAATGGCTGACACAAAAGATGTATTGGATAGAATAGTACTAAATGACACAAGGCTTTTGGTTATTGTTGTAAATGAAAGAGGGGCATTAGAAGCATGTAGTTTTGATAAAATTACTTACTTGGGTTATCCTTTT
Source organism: Sediminibacterium sp. (assembly GCA_044337245.1). GTDB lineage: Bacteria > Bacteroidota > Bacteroidia > Chitinophagales > Chitinophagaceae > Sediminibacterium. The sequence goes on from JBIINW010000140.1 coordinate 605, forward strand.
TCTATTTCTGAAGAATTTCAAATACGGAATACAAAATCCACAAGGGAAGAGTCGTTTGAGAAACTGAAAAACATAGTTGAAATTTCAAAAAAGCATGCTAAAATTCCTGTGGTCTACATTTCGATGGCTTTCGGAAATCCGTATGGAGAAATTTGGAATAAAGAATTGGTTTTTGAATGGATAAATAAAATAGCTGCTTTGGGTGTAGTTGAGTTTTCTTTGGCCGATACCACCGGAGAAGCCAATAATGTTCAAATTAAAGAACTTTTTGAGGCCTGCATTCAAAAATTCCCCAGTGTTCGTATTGGCGCTCATTTTCATTCCGAAAAAACTATTAGTTTGGATAAAATAAAAACTGCTTTTGAAGCTGGTTGTAGAAAGTTTGATGGTGCTATTTTGGGCTTTGGTGGTTGCCCTTTTGCAAACAATGATATGGTAGGTAATATTCCAACGGAAGATTTGTTACGTTATTTTAAAAGAGGAAGTGATCAGCAAATCTTAGAATTACAAACTAGTTTTCAAAATATGTTAGCATGAAATACAATTTTATCAAAACAAGTATAGATCATCATATTTTTAAGTTGACTTTGGCAAGGCCAGAAAAAAGGAATGCCTTTACCCCAACAATGGTAAATGAAATAAGTCACGCGATAGCCGAAGCTAACTTAAACAAAATGGTCCGTTTGGTACTGATAAATGCCGAAGGCCCCGTTTTTTGTGCAGGGATGGATATGAAAACTTTTGAAAATCCCAAATTTGATATTTTAAATCCCGAAATTCAGAATAAAAATATTTCTTTAGCAACAGCTATTGGTCAATTAAATAAACCCAGTATTGCAATTGTAGAGGGAGATGTACTTGCTGGTGGTTTCTTACTTGTTTTAGAGTGTACTTATATCTTTGCAAAGAAAGAAGTAAAGTTTTCTTTACCGGAAGTAAAAAGGGGTGTTTTTCCTTTTCAGGTGTTGGCTTCTTTAATAAAATATATACCACACAATAAGGCACTAGATTTGTGTATAACAGCTAAGGAAATCACAGCTAGCGAAGCAAAGGAGCTAGGTATAGTGTATGGTTTTTTAGAAGAAGGCAAGACCAATCAATTAATGAAAGTTATCATCGATAATGCCCCCAAAGCAATTTATTCAGGTTTTGAAGCACTTAAAAAATTAGGTAACTTGGCAGAGAAAGATAAATTGCCTTATTTACTTCAGGCTTTAGAAGACTTAAAACAAACAAAGGATGCTAAAGAAGGAATGGCAGCATTTTTTGAAAAAAGAGTTGCAAATTGGTTGAATGAATAATTAACAATAATAGTTAAAACCTTTGCGTGATGAAAACACCCCCTCAAATTGGTTAAATTCACAATAAGATGAGCCGATTAGGTTGTTTTATCGACTCATCGAAGTTGATTAAAATGAACTCAGTGGTCATACTATATAAATTCAAAGTTTTCCATAAAATATTGATTATCAATTAATATACTATTTTATCAATCATATAATAACATTTTATCGATCAATTAATTCTTTTTTTGATTGATAAATCATATTTTATGATTGATAAATATCTATGCCAAAGAAATCTAAAAATAGAAAAACCGAAATAATTGAGTTTATAAAGAACCATCCCAGATGTACTTCTCAGGAAATACTTGATGGATTGAACTTGGATATGAGTGTCGCGACATTAAGAAGAAAGCTCCAAGAATTAGTAGCAGAGGATTTAATTAATGCCATTGGTGAACTAAAGAGTAGAAAATACGAAATCAGTAACGGGTATAATATTATTCGACCAATAGATGTTGACCAGTACTTTGAAAAAGAAATTGATGAGAGAATAATTCAAGATAAATTCAATAGTGAGTTAATCAGCGAAACACTTAAAAATATCTTCATCTTTACAGATACTGAATTAGATCAATTAAACAACTTACAGGAGAAGTTTACATCTAATTCATCTAAGTTATCAAAGAGTGAATACAAGAATGAGTTGGAGCGCCTTGCCATTGATTTAAGTTGGAAATCTTCTCAGATAGAGGGGAATACCTATTCATTGCTTGAAACTGAAAGATTATTAAAAGATAAGGAAACAGCTGCTGGTAAGACTAAGGATGAAGCCACTATGCTGTTAAATCACAAAGATGCTTTGGATTTTATCATCAAAAATCCTAATTATATCAATCCATTAACTATTTCGAGTATAGAAGATATTCATAGTATTTTAGTTAAAGAGTTAGATATTTCAAGAAGTATTAGAAGTAGAAGAGTAGGTATCTCAGGTACGAATTATAAGCCACTAGATAATGAGTTTCAAATTAAGGAAGCAGTTGAGTCTATGTGTACATTAATCAATTCAAAGAAAAATGTATTTGAAAAGGCTTTGTTATCGCTTGTACTCATCTCTTATATCCAACCATTTTCAGATGGTAACAAAAGAACTGCTAGGATTATAAGTAATGCAATATTGTTCAATAATCACTTCTGTCCAATTTCATTTAGAACCATTAATTCCATTGAATATAAAAAGGCCATGCTGGTATTTTACGAGCAAACAAACATCAGCCCATTCAAAAAAGTATTTATAGGTCAGTTTGAATTTGCGGTGAATACATATTTCTAAATTATTGAGATGCTCTGCGTGCCGAAACACCCCCTCAAATCGATTCAAATCGGTTGATTTCGGTTTTCCTAAAACTAACCCAACTAAAAATCAACGCCTTCATTTTCACAAAAAATATTCATGTGCTCCTATGGCGCACATGGGTTCAATGCTCGAATGGCGCACGTATTCCCGATCCCGGTTTGTTATTTGTAAACAGTATGCATATCACCCAAACAGACTGATTTTGTTCTGATTTATACAAAATTTGAAGATTCCGGTCAACAAAACGGTTGGGATTCTATCGGTTTGGGTTAGCGTGCTTATTATTGTATTCAGTTTAATTTAACTTGAAAAATTCTCCCTCTATGAACACTAGAAACCTCCCTCTTTTTATCGCAGTGGCCACAGCCCTATGTTTCGCTTCCTGTAATTCAGGCTCCGGTAGCCGTGAAACTACGGGCGCGACTGATTCCTCGGTTTCCTCACTCACCACGGAGGAGGCCAGGTTAATAGCCAAGGAGGCCTTCTTATATGGGTTCCCCCTCGTGGACAATTACAGGATACAGCATTCCTTCTTTGTGGCCAAGGACAACACAGAGTATAAGGCTCCCTATAATGTTCTGTATAATACCCAGCGGGTGGCTACACCGGATGACAAAGCCATGCAGACTCCCAATTCAGATACTCCCTACGGCAACCTGGGACTGGATCTTCGTGCCGAGCCGATAGTGCTTACGGTGCCTGTGCTTGAAAAGAGCCGCTATTTCACCATCCAACTTATCGATGCCTACACCCACAATTTCGATTATATCGGCAGTCGTACCACTGGCAACGACGGAGGAAGTTTTATGATCGCGGGGCCGGATTGGAAAGGGGAGACGCCCAAAGGCATCAAAAAAGTATTCCGTTGCGAGACGCAATTTGCCTATGCCCTATATCGCACACAACTGTTCAACCCCGCAGATCTTGAGAATGTAAAGAAGGTGCAGGCCGGATACAAAGTGCAGACTCTATCTGCATTTCTTGGACAACCAGCTCCTGCGTCCGCACCGGCCATAGACTTCATTAAACCCCTAGGTTCAGAAGAACAGAAATTTTCGCTGGAATTCTTCAACATCCTGAATTTCCAACTCCAGTTCTGCCCTACCCATCCTTCGGAGAAGGAACTAATGGATCGATTCGCCAAGCTCGGCATTAAGGCCGGGAATAAGATTGATACCGCATCATGGTCGCCTGAGATTAGGACCGCCGTACACCAAGGTATCGCTGATGCCTGGGCAGAATTCGCCCTCACCAAAGGTAAGGTTGATCGCAAGGAGCTTACATCCGGTGAAGTGTTCGGAACACGTGAGTTTCTAAAGAACAACTATATGTATCGATTTGTCGCTGACCTATTAGGCATATACGGCAATTCGCGAGAAGAAGCACAGTACCCAATTTATTTTACGGATGAGGTAGGGAAGCCCCTCGATGCATCGGGGAATGCATATACGCTGCGTTTCGCCCCTGGCAAGCTTCCTCCTGTTAACGGATTCTGGTCTGCCACCATGTATGAACTGCCATCCATGTTGTTGACTCCGAACCCAATCAACCGCTACCTGATCAACTCACCAATGATTCCCCAGTTGAAAAAAGATGCGGATGGTGGCATCACCCTCTATATACAGAACGCTTCCCCGGGAAAGGCAAAGGAGTACAATTGGCTTCCTGCCCCCAAAGGACCATTCTATGTAGTGCTTAGGGTGTATTGGCCCAAAGAGGAGATCCTGAACGGAAGCTGGAAGGTGCCGCCAATCACAAAGTCTCGTTAGAACATTACTGCTTCCTTTTCGATGATCGTCGCTGGGTTAAGCCCGAAAGGATTCACTTGAAGATGCAGTAGCCATGGTTACAGAAACTTTTTTCTGATTACTTTTCTGACGCTGATACTCCTTATCAAACGGGAAGTTTCGGTTTCAAATCTCGTTCTCGCTTCAAAGCCTGTCATGAAAACGGCAGGCTTTTTATTTGTGAATTTATAAGAGCACAGACCGCGGGTTCAATGATCCATAGGCGCATTTAGTTCCACTCTTGCTACAATGTTATTTTTGAGAATAATAATATTTCTAGGAATAATATACGAATTCAGGAAGTCGGGATAAGGCCGACTTTTTTGATAGTAAGGATCTGCTTTAGTTTGCGTGAGGTTTTTATCAATTCCTGCCGAATATATGAAACTTTAATGCTGATATTTCTACAGCAGTTATCGCAGTTGGTCTTTGTATATTTACATATGAAAAATCTAATCCTACTTTTATTGTCTTTTTCAATTTATTCAAGTGTTAGTGCACAAAATCAAACCGAGAAAAAGGTAGCTATTACTGAAAAAGAGCTTTTTAGTAAAGTAGCCAATCTTGATAGTTCTTTATTTTCAGCCTATAATGCAAAGAATCTAGATTTGATGAAAACCTATTTTACTCTAGACCTTGAGTGGTATCAAGATAACGGAGGTTTACTTTACTATGAAAAAGTATTTTCAAATTTTCAATCCATTTTTAATAGAGACTATAACCTTACACGAAATCTAATTAAAGAAAGTTTAGAGGTACATCCCATAGAAGGGTATGGGGCAATAGAAATAGGTAAGCACCAATTCAAGCATATTGAAAATGGTAAACTCGAAATAGGCACTTTTAAATTTTTGATGATTTGGAAAAATGAAAATGGCAACTGGAAAATTACTAGAGTAATTAGTTATGACCATTAGTTCTAACCTTTAAATCCCGGTCTCGCTACATAAAAATAGCCTAGTTTTTCATCTTGGTTCTTTTTCTATTTATAGAAAGTTCTTGCGGGAGGTTCAGCTTGAGTTTTTTATCAATGTTTACCAAAATAAGAACCCTGTATGCTGATATTTCTACTGCTGTTAAAATCTTCGGTTTGAGGCAATGTTTTCTAAAACTTGGGTTGAAGAATGGGAGCTAACCAGTCCCTCTGTCGTATCCGAATACCTGTTGGTGCAATATCAAATAGGTCTTTTGTAAATAACTTACACTAATGTGCTTATTTATTCCTGCTCTAACTTTAAATTGAGGAAATCCCTTGCATCATCAGTAACTAAAATTATAGATAGGTCCTTTACTAAAATGTATAGTTATTTGGAAAGGCTTGGTTTCATATTCTTAGTTATTTGTATTTTTGAAGAAGGGTGGTTTTACTAAAATTGTTAACACCTGGTATTCATATGAAACTTTATAAATAATAAAATGGTAAATGGATTATTGAAAACGGCATTGGGGAGACTGCGTATTGTAGCATTTATTGAAGGCTGTTCGTATTTGCTTTTAGGTTTTACGATGATTTTAAAATACAAGTTTTCTATACCCCAGCCCAATTACATTGTTGGTTTGGCTCATGGAATATTATTTGTTCTTTATATCGTTTTATTGCTTCAAGTTTCATTTTTACACCGATGGAACATTCTCAAAATGTTCTGGGCCTTTTTGGCCTCATTAATACCTTTTGGAACTTTTTATGCAGATAAAGCACTTTTTAGACAAACAAATTATTAAATACACTTAAATTTCAAATAGAAAAAAATTCACATCCATACGAGTGTTTTAGGTTCACTTTTTGTTTTCAGTACAATTTCAATAAGCCGCTTGGCGTAAGAAAAACCGCAATCTGAAATTGTAAATATTACCTAAGTCAACATTTT
>JBIINW010000170.1:0-5889 GCA_044337245.1 Sediminibacterium sp.
CAGCCGTTATTGGAGGATTTTTAGTCATTTTTCGCCTTTTTTGCCATTATTGGCCATGCACCTAAATAATTATATCACCCATTATTTTAGATTATTTCGACCATTTAACCGTCAAAATGGCCATTATTTGTAAAAAATAGGGTCGATTTATTATGAGCGGAAAAGATAAAAGAGCAAATCCTTGATTTTATCAAAGGCCAACCAGCATGTTCCTCATAACACACACTTATCTGCAAAAATATTACCAGCCCATTTTTAATTTAACCTATTCCTAATTTCACTCAATGTTTGATTTACAATAAGCTTACCGTCGCGAAATATTTCTTTCAGTTCTCCTGTTTGCTCTTGTTCCCAAGTTACCTGATCGTAAAGCTTATAAGACCCTTTCTCAAGTTCAATTTTAATCAGCCCCTTGGCAGATTTCTTTGTTCCATCATCTGTTATCGGATCTTTAAAAATTTCCCTGCCCATACCATTTACCTCTCCATAGGTTGCTTTCATTGCAAAACCGAAAGTGTCTCTTGTATTGTATTGGTAGGTAAATGAGCCAATTCCCAGAACTAAATTTGTGCTTGCAAATCCTTTTTCTTTTAATCTAGTGCAAATCTGTGAGGCTCTGGTAATTGTAATACTGTCGCCATAAATTGCTCCAATATGAGGATCTAATTCTTTATATCCTTTAGTATTAATTGTTCCTCCAAATGTTTCCCAAAGCAACTCTATAACGCCCTTTTTTTCGTTTTCCTTCTTTGCATTCGGATTACCACATATTATTTCAACCGGATCACCGCTATCAGGGCGAATAACAACTTTACCATCCCTGCTTACAATTTCATTTTTCAAGCTGGGCAAATACTCCGTTAGAACTTTCCATAAATCCCAGGTATCAGAAACAATTGAAACAATTCCCTTGGGATACACTTCATAAATTAATCTCCGAAAAGTTCCTATTTCATCTTCTATAGTTCCCATACACATTACACTATGCTCGGTTGCTGAAACAGATCCCCCTATTAGTTCTTTATCAGAATCGGCATTGTAATATTTTTCTAATAAAGATATTGCCGGGATTGTATCTGTTCCCTTGAAACTCAATAAGTGGGCGCTTGCCGAAATTAATCCCGCCTCTATTCCTGCCATACCCCGCATCGAAAAATCGTGCCCTTGCCAATCCACAAATTCCGGGGTAGAGGAGGTTTCTTGTGCAAATTTGTCTAGTATTTCTCTATATTGTTTTGCAATTGTTGCAGAAGTACACGGCAACCAAATTACCGCAGAAGCCAGTGTTTCTAAATAGTTAGTTAGCCAAAAGAACTCTGGCAAAGTATTGTACATGGTAATAATGGGTACGCGCATCGGAACTCTTACTCCCTCCGGCAATGCTTTTATTACCATCGGTAAATAACCTAAATCGTGTAAATCTTCAATGTGTTTTGTGCCAACTTGATTTTCCCCTAAATAATTGTTGATTCGGCGGCTATACTCAGCAACTACTTTTTCCTTCGGCTGTGAAAAAAAATAGGTTTGAAAATCTTCAATAAGATACTTTTTAATAAAATATTGTAGTCCAAAGAACACCACTTCATCTACCCCATCGATTCGACTTTTGCGCGGAGTCAGGTTTGAATAAACCAAAGTTGTACCTGTTGGATATTGTCTTCTATGGTCTACTTTGTAACCATCTGTTAATAATAGAGGGTTCATATATTTCTTGTTTTTATGGTTAATACTATATTGTTTAGTTCATCATAAACTTGACGTAACCCCGCCCTGTCATCTAAGTAGGCATTTGCATAAACTTTTCTTGACAGCGATTTATAAAACGGTGGGTTTTCGTTAATTGCATCAAATGGAATATGATTTTCGTCTAAATAACTTTTCACAAAAACATCATTCGCGTTTCCTGTCCAACAAATTAGGTAACAATTAATTGATTTTAAGTTCTGCAAAAGTGTAATGACATCGGTGTACATTCTACCCTTGCCATGAAAATCATAAACAGTATCATCAAAGTCAAAAGCAACAACCAAAGTGCCATATTTATTATACTCATCTAATAACCTGACAGAAGAATTACCTGAATTAAGATAGTAGTCCATTACCTAATTGAATTTGGGTTAATCGATCGTTTACCATATTATTAATTGAGTCCGTTGTAAAGATCCTTTCAAAACAATCCAAGTTGGCAAATCCATTGCTAAATATACCATGACTAACGGCTAGGTATAAATTCCCTGCGTTTTTGTTTTTCAATTTTTCAGCCAACCCAATAAATGTTCCGCCCCCATCACAAATGTCATCTACTATTAGGCAATCCTTACCATTTAAATCATCTGTGTATACAGAAAACCCGGTTAATTTTCCCGTTTTAACATCTCTGTTTTTGCTACACTCAATCACCTCAACGCCACCTAAAAATTCAGATAGTTTATATATTTTTTTTAACGATCCTCCATCAGGCGAAATGAGCAAAACATTGTTGCCAATTTCCTTTATTGCTTTTTCAATAAATCGATGATTGTGAATCACCTCACAGTTATCTAATACGGCCGGAGTTACTTCTGAGTGAGCATCAAAAACATACACTTTCTTGAATTTGAATGTATTGATAATTTTAGCATATACACTTACAGAAAGCGGTTCGCCTTTTATCATAACTCTGTCTTGGCGAGCAGATGGGAAATAGGGAATTAGTAAGTTTTCTAAATGGGCATCCATCCTATTTAATGCATCCACTGCCAAACACAGAAATCCTAGATCGTTGAAAGAGTTTATACGATGTGTAATGGTAACTGGCTCGGCCCGGTTAAAATCTGGATCTATTTTTATGTGCGGCTCCCCGCCAGCAAAAGTAAAACTTGAATAGGCTATTTCTTCCCCCGGAATTGGTTTGAAATTTTTATCTAAATTCAGAATCATACAATCGATTTTGTGTAATTAATACGCAAATATAATACGTGGCAACGATAGCACGAAATATTTTGTGTAAAAATTACGCAAAATTTATTTCAAATATAAATCCCTCTTTTAATAACTTGTTGTATTTGAGCCAATTAAACCGATAAACCTTAGCGGGACGGCCCTTCATTTTTTTTCCGAACTTGCCCGTTTCCTCTATAATTCCGAAGCTTACTATTTTTTTTCTGAAATTTCTCCGGTCAATTTCCTTTTCCAAAATGGTGCAATACAGCGCCTCTAAATCTGAAAACAAAAACTCCTTTGGAAGCAAGTCGAATCCTATGGGTTGATAGGTTAGTTTACTTTGAAGCCTTTTATGGGCAAGCCTTACAATCTCGTTGTGGTCAAATGCTAAAGCAGGCAGTTCGCTTATTGGAAACCACTGAGCATCGGCCGCATCACTGTCGGCTGTTACTACTAATTTCGTTGAATTTACTAGGGCAAAATAGGCAACCGAAATAACCCGAAATCGGGGGTCTCTTTTCGTATCATCCCCAAATGTATAAAGCTGTTCTAAATAGGTAACTTTAATGCCTGCCTCTTCAAACAGCTCTCGGTTTACCGCATCCAATAAAGCTTCGTTGTCTTTTACAAATCCCCCAACCAAAGCCCATTGGTCTTTTAATATCCCAAATTTTTGCTTTATCAGTAAAACATTCAAGTGACTATCGGTATATCCAAAAACAATTGCATCTACTGCAATTTTAATATTCTGATTGAGTTCCATTTTATATATGCGTATATTATACGCAAAAATAGCCTTTTTTTGATGGATGAGGTTTTTAGATAACATACAAACTAAACCGTCCTCATTTACTCGCAAACCAATTGTGAGTCTCTATTTAGCCTTAGACTATTTGAGTAACGCTGATAGTATTTCTTTGTCGTATAGTACTGAGGGTATTATCATCTAATACCAACACTTCTTGCAATTACAATGCTCCAGTAGTTAGCAGTTTTCATGTCAGCCTATGAATTGATTTAATCAAATTATGTTTATCGGGTAGCCCAGTGCTGTACAACTAATCTGAAGCCCCACCTACAGTTTACACATCGATTACAGAAAGTCGTCTTCTCACTATTTTTACTTGCGGGTGTTCCGCTTTATACAAACCGGTTAATCAAGTACCCTATATGCATAGCTGTATTGTAGATATGAAAGCCAGACAAACCGAAAAGCCACTTAAATAATATTGCCAAAAACATAGTGTATTGGCAATCGCGAGTTATTGTATGATTGGAAAAACGAAGTGACTGAAAAGTATCCCACAAAATAGTCAACTGGCCATATGTTACAGGCAATTTTAAAGAGCCAAACTAATCCCCGTATATTAAATATTTTATTAATTGTGGCTTCTTTAAATTAGATTCTAATGATGAAAATGTTCTGATGAAGTAGTTTTTAGAAAAACAACTAATAAGCATACTTACATAAACTCCCTATTCCTTAACCAACCTCGTACTAATATAATCCGGCAGTGTGCTTCTCGCCTTTGCTAATTTAGCGATATTCTCTTTTTTTAGAGATGCGTCGTCTAAGTAATAATTGTAATTGCGGAACAGAAAATAAAACATAACTCGATTATAGGCATCCAACTGGTTATCGGAAACGATGGACAATATTGCTTGTTCAAATTCTTTGCGTTGTTTACTTTCTGATAAAGCACGACCAAGCCGAACAATGTTACCAAAATAATGATTGGTCGCCGGATTTTCAATTCGGAACGATGTGCCCAAAATAAGATCGGGAACATTTATATTCAACTCTTCTAATTCTTTGATATAGGTATTTCTATTTGCCCATGCATACCTTCCGTCTGTCATTCTTTCAAATCGGTCGTTCATAATATCCAGATGCGCTTTTAGAAAAACTCCCCAAAAATAAGTGTCTGCAGAAAGTAAGGCAATGTGTATAGCATGTAGTCTTGGGGAATTGTCTTGACTGCAACTGCCAACAACCCTTGTTCGGCGCATATCATCGAGTAGTTTAGCTTTCTGCTTGTAAGGCAGGGAAGCCCAATTTTGAGGAAGACCAACCCATCCATCCTTTAGGTTATCTTTAAATTTGGTGGTTGTAGTATCTATTAAGCAATCTGAATAGCCGATCATTTGTGAATACTTCTGGGGGATAGGTATTGAAGTAAAATTTTGCGGAAAATAAAAGGCCGTTAACGATTCTTCAGCGTATTCAGATTTTTGATTATAATCAAAAAGCCATTGCTCAGAAAAGTCATGCTCATACGCCGACTGAACATCCGTTGTGAAGTTGAAACCATTCTCACCTTTCAAATCGAATTCGTCAAACGATATCAGGTCGATTCCTTTGTAGTTTTTATATTTGCTTTTTGTGATTAACACATTCCGCTCCACAGTTGCTTTTGGATATTTTTTTACAAAGTCCTCTATGGAAATTTGGTTTTCCATATCTACCAAAGCTGCTTTAATACTGGCCGAGTCAACTTTTATAAGGTGCCCAATGGTTTGACTATTCGAATAAAAAGTCGAATTAAAATTACACGTCTTATACTTCAGGTTCAATGAATCTACAATATGGCTCAGCTTGCCCATGGTTCGTTCGCTATAAATTAATCCATTGCGATACGTGGTAAATTCCTTCTCCTGACTATAGGCTGAGATGGTGCAGCAAAATACAAATAGTAGTGTGGTAATATTTTTCATACTTGCATTTTTTAAATTAGTGCGCAATTGCCATAGAGTGGCTTGGCTGCTTGGGCTAGCTAATTATTTTGATGCAAATACGTTTATCTATTCGTACACATTTTGTTAAATTGTTATGGGATTATACTTTGGGGCATTGATTTGTTGGGGTTTTTTAAAGTTTAACAGAATGATTTGAAATGTGTTCGTGTACTATGTTTTAGAGGGCGCAGCGAGGAAATACCCTTTAATTCTATAGAATGAAAATTAGCT
>JBIINW010000141.1:0-6876 GCA_044337245.1 Sediminibacterium sp.
GGTTGGCATCCAGCACTACCACTTCCTCTTTCACTTCAACAATACGAACCGGAAATTGCTGACCGCTTCCGTTGCTCATATTCAGTTGCATGCCTACTTCAGGTACCATGTCTGGCGGAAACTGAACTTTAGGAAATTCCATAATCATATCATCCATGCGGGGGCCGTAGGCTTCTTCTGCTGGAATTACTACTGTTTTCTTTTCTCCAATCGCCATTCCGGTAACACCGGCATCAAAACCGGGAATAACCATACCGCTACCCACTTCAAATTCTAGGGGATTACGGCCTTCGGATGAGTCGAATGTGCTACCATCGTTCAGTTTTCCATGATAATGAACCTGAATGGTATCACCGTGTTTTACTTGTTGCATGCTTTGAATTTAAAATGATAAATAAGGGAGTCTTCTGTAGATCACCCCCCAGCAACATAGCCAGGCAAGCTGACGAAATCACAAGGTAATCGACCGGCTAAACAGGTTTTCCCGGTGCTAAAATACAATCCTTCCGCAATAATTGGTACGTTTAGCGGCATAATCAGTAAAAAATCGGTTACAGCCTCTTTGATTAAGGTGACGAATAACCGCTAACCACTCCGAAACCCTAATTTTGCCATATGAAACCCGAAGATCTGCGTATCGTGTTTATGGGTACCCCCGATTTTGCTGTTGCATCCCTGGATGCAATGGTAAAGGCAGGATTGCAGGTAGTAGCCGTAGTAACTGCACCCGATAAACCTGCCGGAAGAGGTCTACACCCTACCCCCAGTGCCGTTAAAAAATATGCCATAGAACAGGAGTTACCCATTCTTCAACCCGAAAAATTAAAAGATCCTGCTTTCCTTAACTCCCTTTCACAATTAAAAGCGGATGTGCAGGTGGTAGTTGCATTCAGGATGTTACCGGAAGTAGTTTGGAATATGCCTCCCTTGGGTACTATCAATGTGCATGGAAGTTTGCTCCCCCAATATCGCGGAGCCGCACCCATTCATCGTGCCGTAATGAATGGTGAAAAAGTTACGGGAGTTACAACCTTTCGCTTACAACATGCCATTGATACCGGAGGTATATTGTTACAGGAATCATTGCCAGTGGGTGAATATGAAAATACCGGAACGGTTTACGAAAAACTCAGCCTGCTTGGTGCACAACTTTTAGTAAAAACAATGCGAGGTTTGGCAGCCGGTGAGTTGAAGGAACAACCACAAGACTCACTGATAAACAACCCCCTACACCACGCCCCAAAAATTTTTACCGAAGACTGCATCATCCATTGGGATCAACCTGTTGCAGTTATACATAACCAGATTCGCGGTTTGTCACCCAGTCCGGGTGCCCTCAGTAAACTGGGCGAAAAAACTTTAAAAATTTATGCTGCCCAACCCGAAAAGATTGCGCATCAGCTCGCTCCGGGAACCATGGATTCCGATGGAAAAAACATCCTACGCTTTGCCGCAAATGATGGATGGATTAATATTACCGACTTGCAATTGGAAGGGAAAAAAAGAATGTTAACAGCCGACTTTCTTCGTGGATATAGAATTGAAAAATAATCAATTACTGAAGCTGCCCCTTGAGTATATTTTTTTCTACTACCCCTTGAACCCGGTAAGTTTCTTTGCCATTTTTATATACAATAAAAACTGGTAAAGCACTAACCCCATTGGCTTTCATCATTTCAGTATCACGACCGCCATCCACCTTCACCAATACATATTTACCAGGCATCTCCTTTTTCAATGCCGATAAAACAGGTTCCATTTTTTTACAGGGCGGGCACCATTCAGCGCCAAAATCAACCAATACTACTCCGGCCGACCGAATCAATTTGGCATATTCTTCGGCAGTCATCTGACGAGTGGTTTCATCTGCAACAACCGGCAACCCAGCCTGCTTCCAGGCAATCATACCGCCTGTAAGATTATCCACTTTTACAAAACCCTTCTTTACCAACCATTCTGCCGCCTGTCCGCTTCTGACACCGGAAGCACAATACACCAATAATGGCTTGTTTTTATCTAAATATTTCACCCGCTCTGCAAATTCAGCGGAATTGGTCCAGTCGGCCTGTAAAGCATTCGACATATGACCCTGCATGAACTCACTTGCAGTTCTTACATCCAGCAATTGCGATTGCCCGGCTGACACTTGTTGTTGAAACTGTGTGGGTGCAAGTACCCCCGACTGAGCAGTTACTTGAAAAAAGCAAATAATGCCTAGGAGCAGCATGGTTCTTGTTTTAATCTGCATAGTACTATACTTTTTATTGAAAATAATTTACAGTTGCGGTAAACATCATTTCTGAAACACCCAAGGCAGCAGCTGCAGCATTACTTAAACGAACCAATAACCCTTTATTTGGTTTGTTATCTGGGATGGGGCCTAACACCCTCGCACAGATATACTTTACCTGATCTACAGTAACTCTAACAATACTTCCTGGCACCACTTCATTCATGAGCACATAATATCTTTTATCTCCCCAACCGGTGATAGATTTGAATACCCCCCCGCTTCCAGAGATTTCCAATAGTTGCTGAGCGGGTAATGCAGCTGAAAATTGTGCTGCATAATATCCCTCCGCAGCACTTACTTGGGGTATAGCTACCACCTGCTTTACAGGTGCCGCTTCAACTGCCGCCGGAGCAGCCGCAACTGGGGTGGAAGCAACCATCGATGGTAATGCAGCAGCAGAAGGGGGATTGGCTGGCAAATCATTTGCGATCAAATAACCCACCACCACCATGTCGCCGTCTTTCAGCGTTTCCGATTTCAATTGATTCCATTCTTTTATGCGGGGTATACCCGGATTAAAATATTGTAGGTTGAGTCTATACAAATTATCGCCCTTATCAACCACATGAAAAACCGGTAAGGAGGTTTTTTCAGTGATCAAATTACTTGCATTCAATGGAATACGAATAGAGGAAGGTGTTGCCGTTAGATCTACAGAAGAAATTTTATTGTACGCTTTTAATTGAGTAATGGGCATTCCCGCCAAAGCCGATATCGATTCCAGTGTTTCTCCGGGCTTCAGCCGATACTGAACATAGCATTCGGGGCATTTGCCCAATACCAATAATTTTGACTGTGCCCTACCAGCAATGGGAACCAGAAACAAGGATGCTATTAACCACCATTTTTGCAAGCAATCGAGTTAAGAACACAAAATTACTCGCAATTGTAAGAGTAGCCAAGAAATAAACTTATCATCCGCCTATCTTTAAAATCCGCCAATGGGTAGGATAATAATTATTCAGCCGGTGCTGGATGATTTTTACCCAACCAAGAATACAGCCCTGATAACTTACCAAATTCCATCCATTCGCAGCTTCCAGAGTTAAGGGCTGGCGACCCAGATATGCCAGCGCTTCGGATAAATTCAGGTGAATTACGGGCCAGCCTTCTTTTATACCATATTGCATTGCCCATTCGTGGGAGGGGATGATATCTTTTCCCTTTTCCTCCCCCAACTCAACCCCTGCTTTTTTAATATAAAGGGCTGCTGCCAATTGCTGAACAGCTTTCAAATGAGCGGAAGGAATACTGCGTACCTGATTACCCTGTAAAAAAACGGAGGTATTTTCTGATAAGCGAAATTTTTCTCTAAACAAAAGCGAACTGTTTTTATTGGGCTGCAGCAAAGCGTTTTCTTTATAATACTCCTCCTGCAGAGCCTGCTGCTTTCTCAGCACAGAAATATAAAAACCTTCTCCGGCAAGCCGGTTAGGAAAAAAACGAAAAGCCCCGGGCATATCAGCAGCAACAATACCCCAAGCTGCCGGAACCGAAATCGGTACTGCCTCCATCTGCATTTCTTCCATCAACCACTTAGTTATTGCTTCATCCTCTTCCACCGAATAAGAACAAGTAGCGTACAGTAAAATACCTCCTTCTTTTAAAGCCGGCAAAACATCCGCCAAAATCCGCTGCTGACGCCTGCTACAGAGCATTACCGCCTCTTCACTCCATTCATCTAAGGAGGCAGGATCTTTTCTAAATAGTCCGCTCCCACTGCAAGGGGCATCTACCAACATCAAATCGAAAAATCCGGGTAACTGTTTAAAGTGGGTGGGATCATTATTCGTAACTACCGTATTTGGTGAACCCCATTTTATTAGATTTTCAACCAATATACCCGCCCTGGATTTAATCACTTCATTGGCAACCAGTAAAGCCTCTTGAAAATAGGAAGCCAATAAAGTAGACTTGCCACCGGGGGCTGCACATACATCCACTATTTGCAATGAATCGGTGCGCTTAAATAATTGGGAAAGAATATGCCAGATAAACATGCTGCTGGCTTCCTGCACATAATACCCACCTCCGTGTAAAAATGGATCCTGAGTAAAGGAAGGTCGGGTTGCCAGATACCATCCCTCCGAACACCAGGGAACCTCCTTGGTTTGCCAGTTTTCGTGCAGCGTAATTTGTTTGTCGGGATTTAATCGAACAGAAGTAACCGGAGCATTTGACTGATGGCACTCAATAAAGGTTGCCCGATCAAATCCGGGAACATCCGCTAATGACTGTAAAAAAGCTTCGGGTAAATTCATCTGCTACCCATTCATGGCATAAACTATACCACCCCAAATATGTTGTAAAAACAAAGGCTCAGCAAATGATTCATCCGTATGGCCTAAGCCAGTATAAAAAGCTCGTCCGCCATCAAAATCATGGTACCACGCAATAGGATGAAATGATCCGTTCTTCCCTCCTGTATAACTGGTTTCATCCAGGGTAAGCAAAACGTGCAAGTCGGTTTGAATATTTTTATAATTATACCACTCGTCGAATCTTTTCCATTGTTGTGGCAGGTGTTGCGTAGAGATATGAGTGGCATCCTGCACTACCAGGGTTGCCTGCTGTTGCTGGGGATGACTTAAAAAATATCCTCCCACCAATTGATTGTACCAAGGCCAATCATACTCAGCATCTGCAGCCGCATGAATGCCTACAAATCCCCCCCCTTTATTGATGTACCGCTTAAATTCGGCCTGCTGCTCATCATCCAGCATATTTCCGGTTGTACTTAAAAAAACGATGGCATCGTACCCCTTCAGTTCTTTATATACAAATCGGGTGGCATCGGAAGTAGTGTCTACCACAATACCTTTTTCAACACCCATTGCAAGCAGGGCTTTTACGCCGGCAGGAATGGACTTATGATAAAAGCCTTTGGTTTTGGTGAATACTAATATTTTTTGGGGCTTCTTAATAAAAGCGGCTATCCCTTGGGATTGTATCGCAAAAGAAATCAGTAACAAAAAGAGTATTTTTTTCATGTGTGACTGTGATTATGGTAAAGTTATGTTTCCAGCCCGAAACGATATTGATAAATTAACTATATTTAAGCGATTTTGATAAATTAAACTTACAAAATAATTAGATAAACCATACGGAACCATGAAAATGAACAACGGCATTTTATTATCTCTCATGATGTTTTTAGAATATTTTATCTGGGGAGCCTGGTACGTTACCATGGGAACCTATATGGGTGAGCATTTACAGGCCACGGGATTAGAAATTGGTGCTGCTTATGGAGCACTGGCCATTGCAACGATGATTTCGCCTTTTTTTGTAGGTTTAGTAGCCGACAAATATTTTGCAGCCCAAAAGATAATGGGTGTATTACATCTAACTGGCGCAGTATTGCTATTTTATGCAACCTACGTGAACCATACCGGTACTTTTTACTGGATCATTCTTATTTACTCTCTACTTTATATGCCCACCATTGCACTAAGCAATAGTATTGCCTTTTCGCAAATGGATGACCCCGGCAAACAGTTTCCCTGGATTCGTGTGTTTGGTACCTTGGGCTGGATTGCAGCAGGCTTACTCATAGGTCAATTGAATATTGAAAAGACTTCCGTTACCTTTAATATGGCTGCTGTGGTTTCGGCTGCCTTGGGGTTACTGAGTTTCGTATTACCCAATACCCCCCCCAAAGGAAAATCAAGTGATGCACTGGGAACCGATGCCTTTGTATTATTCCGCAACCGCTCGTATCTGATATTTTTTATTGCGGCTATTTTGGTTTGCATCCCCCTCTCTTTTTACTATGGATTTGCCAACCCATTCTTGAATGAATTAAACTTTAGCAACGCTGCCGGTAAAATGACGCTGGGACAAGTATCGGAAGCGGTATTTATTTTAGCTATCCCCTTCCTATTCTATCGAATTGGCGTAAAAAATATGTTGTTACTGGGTATGACCGCCTGGATTCTGCGATATGTATTCTTTGCCTATGGTGATACGGGGGCCAATACCTGGATGCTGTATGCCGGAATTATTCTACACGGAATTTGCTACGACTTTTTCTTTGTAACCGGCTATATGTACACCGAAAAGAAAGCCGGTGAAAAAATTAAAAATGCGGCACAGGGACTATTTACCTTTGCTACCTATGGCGTAGGCATGTTTATTGGTACCGGATTTTCGGGATGGATTGTAGACAAATACAAAGTAGGTGAGGGACATCAATGGACGAATATCTGGATGGTACCCGCCTATATCGCCTTAGGCGTACTGATTTATTTTATCTTGTTTTTTAAGGAATCAAAAACAACTGAAACCGCTAACACCCCTAATACATAAATAGAAATGAAAAAAGTTGCCATGCTAGGCTCCGGTTTTATTGGCCGGTTTTATGCCGACTCGCTGCAAGGTTATCGCAGTAAAGACAAAGTAATTAGTGTGTATTCGCGCCGGGAAGAGAGTGCCCAAAAGTTTGCAGCAGACTATAGTTGCAGCCACTGGACCACCACCATGGAGGAATCCATTGCCCATCCCGATGTAGATATTGTTTGTATTGCACTGCCCAATAATTTGCATGAAGAAGCCGTAATGCTTTGCTGCAAACATAAAAAAGC
>JBIINW010000142.1:0-6849 GCA_044337245.1 Sediminibacterium sp.
CCCACGCCGGGCTCTTTTTGCATGAGTTTGGTATGAAAATGACAAACGGGTGAACTGCTGTCTAACAACAAGGCAGCCCCCTTTACCATCCGCTCACTTCGCAATAGTAAACTATACACATCCTCGCCTGGCGTATACCATAAAGTAAGTTTGGTTTGTTTTCCAGCCTTGTCGGTTACCTGTGTAGCATGTTGCTGCATCACCCGGTCGCCCACGGCTATTGAATACAGTTTATCGATTTCTTCCTTTGAAAAAAAATTGCGCACCAGCACATATCCATCCCGATGAAAATGCGCAGCATCGGCCTGATTGAGGTGATAAGCCATATAGGTAGTTAATTGTATGGGTAAGATACAAAATGTTTTGAAACTACTTTTCGCTAACTGCCAGCTTATCGCGTAAACTCAATGATGTGTTCAGATGCATAGGAATCATCTCCAGGCTTAATTCGCTTTACATAAAACCGAGCTCGCTTGCCCAATCGAACGCAGGTATATTTCTCACGAATCGTTTCCGGCTCATTCAGCGGCTGCAAAGAGGGATACCATAAAATATACCCGGGCTTCTGAAATAACAATTGTGGAGTGGTCCAGTCCTGGCTATTATTTCCGTCACCCAGATTTTCGTGGCGGTTGAAGGATATATAAATCTTGTCGCCCTGCCAAGATTTCCCCTCTACCCTGCCCATCAGCATAACCCAACACTTTAGGTACGTGTTCCAACTTACAGAGGGTCCCCAATGAAATCCGCCTCCCGGAGAAGAAGCGGCACCTCCGCCATTAGCGACATCGATTTGCAAAGAGGAAACCGGCTTACCTATTCCATTATGTGGAGCTGCAAATTCTTTTCCATTCCAACGAAGGGCTTTCCCTTCAGGAGCGTCTAAATCTTTTAGACTGATGCGGGCAATACTAATGCATTGACCACTTCTTTCGATATCCGCATTATATTGGGCAGAATCATAAGTACCCGGATATCCATATTCACCATAAAACAAATACAGATATTCGCCACTTACCACCGCGGAAGGATCTCCCACTCCTCCTGCAAAAGTATTGGAACTGTTTTGAGGCTTTAGTATCATGCGGGGATCTAGGTCTTCAATAAATAGCCCCTTGTTCTCCCAGCTTTTTCCGCCATCCGTAGATTTCATGATACCAATTCTACAAACGGCAGCCGGACTTTCGGGACCGGTAAGCCCTTGTGGCCATTTTTTGTTATGGTAGCCTTGGCCAGTAGTGCTATCATAGGGTAGGGTGGCTGGATAATTTTCGTTGTGATAAATTCCGTAAAGGGTTTTACCGGAAGCATCGTTGCGATCTTGATAAACCGTTTCGAACCAAACGGCTCCATGCAATCCGGGCTTGCCTATCGGGGCATTAAGCGGCATAATAGGATTGTGAAACTGATCTTTGCTGGAGGCAAATACCTGCTCAGGATTCATTCCATCGGCAAACTTCAAATCGCGGGCATAACCCCAAACGGGGTCTTCGCCATATTTGCCGGGGAAGATGCGAAAAGTATCGCCCACCCAAACCTCGGCCATATTACAATCCACAAATGAGTTGAAAGTTACACGTGCAGCAGGTTGCAGCGAAAAGGTTGGGGGCGTCCAGCGAGTATCCGATGGGGTAGTACAGGCGGCAAGCGCACCAACAACAATCGCTACATAAAGTATCTTTTTAATTGGCATATAGCAGGTTTTGATTATTAACTGTAGTGGCAGGGCTGTAGGCTAATATTTTTTCAACTCGGTAATAATAGCCTGCACATCCCGCTCAATTTTTTCATTCGACATTTTACGACCATATATTTGGGAGGTAGTCCACCCCTGCCAAATTACTTTATCGCTTCCGGGATTCATCATGGTTAGGGTAAGCGTACCCTCTTTTACTTGACGGGTAGCGGTATTATATCCCATAAAAGTAGAGGGGTAATAGATGGGTACCCAACGGCGGGCAACGGGATTATAATAAAAGCGGGTAACTGGCTGAGAATATACCGGCGTGTTTACCTCTTGCTGAGATTGGTCTTCAACCACATCAAATACCAGGTAAACATCGGGGTTGGTTTTATTTTGGCTCCATCCATGCCCCTGCAAATAGCGGTCAACGGTTTGCATAATCTTGGTATCACGTAAACTATTTTGATTAGGGCGACGGGTATCATAATTTTTATCGTTATCTCCCTCTGCCCAAGCATAGGTGCTGATTCGGGAAAAATCTACTGTGTCATCTTTTTGGTGATAGGCTTTTTGCATACAGCCGGCGAAAAGCATTACGCAGGCAAACAGGGCTATTGTAAGATTCTTTTTCATAATACAATTGATGAATAAAAATGAGGTACTGCAATTTACAAAAATTATAGGTGTATCTTAGGTTATTGTTGGTGTAACATTGCGCAAGAACAAGTGAAAGGCTTTGATCCATCCGGTATAATGCGGGGGAAGATGCTGAACAAGCAGATAACTGTATATCGGGGAAGAATAATAGGGTATTTTAGGCGATTTATCAATCGGTGTTTTCACGGAATTATATATCCGTAGAATAACGGTTTAGGTATCGGTATTTTTTTCTGGACTTTAAGTAAGCGGCAATTCAATCACTATTTTAGTGCCGAAACCGGGTTCACTTTCTACGGTTACTTTTCCACGCATCAATTCAATTCGATGGTGCATATTCATCATTCCTAGTCCGGATAAAGAATTTCCCCGGGAAATTAAAAACCCCTTCCCATTATCCCGCACTTCAATATTTACTTCGGAATCAGTATAGGCAAAGGCAATTTCAACCTGGGTTGCCTGTGCATGTTTGATGATATTTTGCAAGCATTCCTGTATAACCCTAAATAGAATCGTTTCTTTTTGGCGATCCATAGGTTGTGCCTGTCCTTCGCAGGTTACTTTAACCTCACAAACTCCGGTACGCTGAATCCGCTGTGCTTCCTGATCTACTGAAGCGTATAGTCCTAGCAGCCTGATACGATCACTACTCATCCCTTTGGCCATATCACGTAAATCCATCATAGCCCGGCCGATATTTTCGCGGGCGTCTGCTAATAACAGACTTTCATCCCCTTCCTTTTCGGCTGCTAGGTTAAGCTGCAGTTTTACCAAACTCAGCAGCTGACCTACATTGTCGTGGATTTCCTGACTCACATGGTTGAGGGTTTGCTCTTGAATGGTTTGCTGGTTGGCGTATAATTCAGTGAGGGTTTGGGAATATTCAACCAGTCGACTATTGGTTTGATTAAGCGCATGCGTCATCTTATTAAAGTGACGGGTAAGTGAACCGATTTCATCATTATAAAGTTCTGGCACAACTATATCCAATTTGCCATCATTCACTTTGTCTACAGCGTTTAATAAACTGTTGAGTGGAAGCGTGAGCGTTTTTCTCAATAAAGAAGGCAACACTATAATAACAAAAAGAATTGCAAATGAAAGAATCAGAAACATCTTCATCAATCCAGACTGTTGCAACATTCTGTTATTTATATCTAGGGGCATTAATGGGGGATAAAACACTAGGGCTACCACGGTTATCAATGATACTACCACTACATAACTATATCCAGTAATTTTTATTTGAAAACTTACGAAAACCGAAGAGTAGGTTAAATAGGTAATAATTAGCATCAAATTACCAATCCAAATAAAAATGAAAAACGTCCAATACCCAATGGGGCTATACAATCCAAAGATGAGGTTAACCACAGATAAAAAAATAAAGCTACTGCTTACTCCTGCAAATAGCAAATGAGCATTCCATCCATCAGAGCGATACCCCTTAAACGCCCATGCTTTACGGGCAGCAATAATTAATGTTCCAATATTTGTAAGCATCCCCCAAATGAAAGAAATCGCCTGAAACATCAACAGATTACTTTCATTCTTTAGCTCATTCCAGGCAATCGCAATAACCAATAGTAAAGCAAGCGGAATTACTAATTTTTCCATCCGTTTTCTTTCCTTTTCAAATCTAGACTCAATAAACAAATAATAAATTTGAAAATTAGCAAGTAGCATAGCTGCTAATGCCGGGGTATAAATAAAAATAGTTTCGAGCTTATATAATATTCCTCCCTCAATCCCCGGATATAGGCTGAAACGAAAAAGCTGATCTAGGTACCATACAGTAGAGGCAAAATAATTAATTATCATCCATCTACGAACCGGTATTTGCTCGCTACTGTTTAAAAGAAATAACAGCATCCCAAATTGTGTGGCAACCATAATAAAGGCCATCACAGAGTGCGTATGTAATAAAATCCAAGAACTCATTATATACAAATTACAAAAAAATTCATAAATCAATTATTCGATTATCTTGATTGCTATAACTGAAAGCTTCATTCATATGCTTCCCGGCAATGCCGATATTTATTTAGCAGGTGATTGGTGTTCTCATCAAACTAAATTAATGTGTAGTTTTTTTCGCCAGTAATCACTAAGAAATACACCCACCGGATCATATTTTATTCTTACAGCAAGCCATTCTCTATATTTTGGATATAAATGTAATAAATCATCGGGCGTATAATCTGGCAGAAATTTAGCCCAATGTGATCGAAACTCATACTCATCTAGTTGCTCCCAAAATGCCTGATAAAAATCTCGGATAGGGTCGTTGGGGTTTCCGGCAAACCAAAAAATATCTATGCGAATAGATTTACGTCGATATCCGGGACTCATCCAAAACTCACTACTGCCGGATGGATATACTTCATAACTAAAAGTCCCCGGTCCATCATGTCTTCTCTCAAAATAATCTCGAAACTCACTCATTATTTGTGGGGCTTTATCAAATGGGAACCAGAGTTCTGTAAACCAAACCGGAATGAGTCTTTCGTCAATTCCATTATCGGTAGGAATACCATTATACCAAACATCTTTAAAGCGCGTCACTTGATCCGTTAACAACATAGATAATGCGCCGGGAACCAAATTGTTTCTAAATTTCGAGGCCAACCACTCGCCTATCCAAGTACTTCTAAAAAAAGTTTTCCGCTGAATTGCCCAGGATATTTTTCCAAAAAAATTTAACATCATACTTCCCAGCTTTTGGATGGGAATACCCAATAGGGTGCCCTTAAGTTGCTCATACGGTAAAGGAGAAAACTTGTTCGGCAATGGCTCTCTTCGTGCAGTTCTTACCTGAACATTACTTAGGCCCTTCTGTGGCCACCAGAGTAATTTCTGATAATCGTAATCGGAAAAAAACTTAGTCAATGGTTGTTTGTCTGGTTCATCCCCAAAAAAATCTACGTTCCAGTCTTTAATGGGCAGGGTAGCCTCCTGTCCTCTCACAATAAAAGCATCTTCCAACTGAAAAGTTACTTCAACAATTACCCCAAATAGCCCCAGAGACAAAGCAGCCGCAAAAAACTCATTATTATCAAAATCTTGATCCCGCGTAAATGTAACAGGCGTTGCCTTTCCATCTAAAGCTGTAATAAAAGTTATTGATTGAAGACTTTCATTGAAGGGATTTTTCAGCGAACTTCCAGCGGCACCTGTAGCCAAAAATCCACCCACGGTTTGGTGGGTAATGCCCCCTAAATCAGGAAATGCCAGTCCTGCTTGATGAACCTGATATACGAGTGAATTTTCGAGGGTAGATATTCCGGAAGGATCGTTGGGGTCTAGCCCTAAATTACATCCCCCTTTAACTGTCACCTGCTTACTGGGTAGATGTATACTTACGTTACGCATCCTCCCCAGGTAAAGATAAATGCGGTTGCTCTCTTGTTCCTGACTTTTTATCAATGGATTAGAATGAGCAGCTCCCCGCATACAAATCACCTTCTTTTCAGCTATCGCTTTATTTACGAGGTACATCACTTCCTCTTCGTTGGCAGGCAAATAATAAGGCACCCCTTGTATATCTATATGACCAATATTCATCTATAAAGTTTTGTTACTGAGTGGTTAGACAGGTAAATTTATTTCCAGCCGAATTCAAGCATGTGTAAGGCATTTTCTCTGAAGATTTTTGCAATGGTTTCTTCCGGAAAACGCCGAAGCATTTGACCGGTTTTTGTACAGTGATATCGCTCATTTCGCAGGCGATCTAATAATTTATTCAGGTGTTCGTATACATACAGATCTGGAGGTGTGTCTGTAAAACCATCCAAATCGGTTCCAATAGAAATACAACTGAAATCTTTTGCCTGTGTTTGTTCATTCAAAGCGTAAATGGTTTCCATTACACAATCTATCCCGCTCAACTCCCATCCAACCAATTCCGGAAGCCGCGGATCTACGCCTGTAAGCCACCAATTTTCAAGTATGATTCCAATTACTCCACCGGATTTTTCTATTTCCTCTACATCCTCTTTGCTTACTGCATAGTATTTGTGGTGATCGTATTTGGTTACTCCTGTTTTTTGTTGGTAGTATTCAAACACAGCCTGTGAACCCGTATGAGAAAAACAAAGGGGCTGCAATCCAATATCAGGATGTTCATTCGCCCAGGCCCGATTTAATGCATATACCTGCCTTCGTGTGGCTGCAGTAGCATGCGTTAAATCTATAATCATTCCAATGGATAACATCTTGTTTACTATGGCAACCCCTAAAGCAGTAAGCCCCTTATTTTGTGTTGCACAATTGGGATCATATTTCCATTCGTAATGAAATGTATTTGCTTTAGGAAATTCAGCGATGCCCTCTACGCAATCCGATAATTCATTTTCAAACAAATATGCCAACGTTAACATACATACACCCCTGCTTTTCAACGACTCAATGTTATTCAGGTAGCGCAGAAAAGTTCCTCCTGGCATCATCCCATCCCTTACCGGTTTGTGTCCTTTCCTTAGTTTCCGAGGAATTTGTTCGGGGCTAGG
>JBIINW010000024.1:0-23030 GCA_044337245.1 Sediminibacterium sp.
CACCCTTTCTCAAACTACCTATTTCAGAAGAGTGGCATTATCCGGCGATCAGGAATTTGCTACCAATGCGGTGTTGGTTACTGTGAACAAGGCAGTACCACCCATTGTAACGCCAGCCGGACCATTATTCCTTGTAACAGGGGGAAGTTTCACCCTTAGTTCTACTACGGCAGTGGCATATATGTGGAGTAATTCAGCTACCACACAAAGTATTACGGTTACTGCTCCTGGCGGATATCGTGTTACCATCACGGATGCGAATGGTTGTAAAGACACTTCTAATTTGGTAGCTGTTTCGCCACCACCACCTGTTACCATAAATGCAACTTATATAATCGGCAATCCCAATAATCCACCTAACTCAGGCGGTCAGGTAACCGGATTGCCCGGCGCACAATTAAAATATTACCTGCTCTCTGCCGGTGGTAACGTTATTCCAGTGCCCGCATTGCCTTCTAGTCCGGGTACCTACACGTATTATGTTAGTCAGGTGATTAATGGGTATGAAAGTATACGCGTACCTTATACGGTTACAATGATTGAGCCGTTTAAAATTTCTGATCCGCAAAAGGTACTATCATCTAAACCTGAATTACAACCAGATGGCAGCTATATAATCCGGTTTAGTTTTTACATCAATAATAATTTGACGGTACTCCTCGATAGTATTCGTATGAAGGATGATTTAACGAGAGTATTCCCAGCAGCAGTGCAGTTCGAGGTAATGAGTATTAAGGCGAGCGGAACGCTGGTTGCTAATCAGCAGTATAACGGAAGTTCCAATATCGAGTTACTTTCCGATGGAAGTAGGTTAAATCCTGGTGCGAAGGATTCTATCAATCTGGTAATCCGAATGGTTCCTAATGGATTCTTTGGAATTTTGAAAAATACGGCAATCCTTACTGCTAAAACACCTTACGGAACGCTTACAGTAAACTCCAATGACCCATCTATTGGAACCGGTGTTGGTAATCGCGAGCCTACACCATTTGAAATACCTGGGGTGGAAATATTTGTTCCCGGTGGATTCTCTCCAAACCAGGATGGAATGAACGATTATCTGGTAATCAGAAGACCTTCTACTACCACCATTCAGCTAGAAATATTCAACAGATGGGGTAATCCAGTGTATCGTGCTGCTGATTATAAAAATGATTGGAATGGAAGAACAAACCAGCCAGGTAATGTATTAGGACCAGAAATACCGGATGGAACTTATTATTATATAGTTATAGGTACAGACAGAATTTCGGGTAAGATTACCCGCTTGAATGGATTTATAACAGTAAAACGATAAATAGATAGAAATTTAATTATTGGGATTATGAAAAATATGTTCACAGTAAATAGGTTACTTAGCGCTTTAGCACTCATGTTTTTTAGCATGAGCGCCAATGGGCAGCAAGAGCCTATGTACTCGCAGTACATGTTTAATATGTTGAATATTAATCCAGCTTATGCAGGAAGCCGCGGGGCTATTTCAACCGTTGCGCTGTACCGTAATCAATGGGTAGGATTTCCCGGTGCACCCCGAACTACATCTTTTTCATTTGACATGCCCTTGCAAAATAAAAAAATTGGGATAGGCGCTCAGTTTTACGACGATCGTATTGGAATTGAACGTACAACCGGTTTTAATGCCATGTATGCATTTCGTTTTCAGTTTGCTGGCTCCGGAACATTGAGTTTGGGATTACAAGCAGGCTTATTGAATTATCAGGCAAATTATACCGAGGTAAATACCTATGTGCCCAATGATCCTGCTTTTTCATCCAATGTTCGTGGAGTTTTACCCGCATTTGCTGCCGGTATTTACTATAACTCAGATAAATTCTATGTAGGCTTTTCTGCACCAGCCTTGCTGAAAACTAAAATTAAATACAACAATGCGGCTGAAATTGCCTCGGTAACTTCCCGTGATTTGCACCTATTTTTAACGGCGGGAACCGTATTTGATTTAAATCAAGATCTGGCACTTAAACCCTCTATGCTAATTAAAGCAGTAAGTGGCGCACCGGTTCAAATGGACTTGAATGTAAACCTCTGGCTGCAAAATAAAATTGCCATTGGTGCTTCTTATAGAACCGGAGATGCAATTGTGGGTTTGGTTGAATTCCAGTTTAATCAACAGTTTCGTTTTGGGTATGCATACGATAAAACATTTTCTAACCTGGGAACATTGGTGAACGGAACGCATGAGTTAATGTTCCGGATGGAGTTCGGCTCACCCGCTGTTCGTGTAACTTCCCCACGTTATTTTTAGATAATACAGTCGTATGAAAAAAGTACTAATTTATTCGTTGCTTTCTCTGTTGCTGATTCAATCAACGCTGCATGCACAAAACAAAAGCAGCAATCGGGCTAAAGCCTTTTTTCAACTGGCCGAGCGGGATTATCAGGATTATCGATTTTGGTATGCAATACCATTTTACAAAGTTGCCCTCGAACAAAAAGCTGCTCAATACGATTCCGCCTCCTTGCTTCACCTGGCAGAATCTTATTGGCAAATGGATTTTTACGATTCTGCTCAACTGTACTTTTCAAAATACGAAACTGCTATTGGTCCTTCCTATTTCTCTTCTCAGCGATTGGCAGAATTGGCGGGTATCCGAACAAAAGCGGCGGAGGCAACAGGTATTTATCAAAATATTCTATCTCGATTTCCCAAACAGCACGAACAATTGGTGGCTAACCGCCTGGAGGGCTTTGCCAATCCCACTCGGTTTTTAAAAGATACCAGTTCGTATGCTATCCGATTTTTAAAAGACAACTCATCTGAGCAGGATTTCAGTCCGGTCTATTTTCAAAAAGGCATTTTATTTGTTTCTAATCGTTTTGCGGGGCCCGATTCTGAAAAAGAATTTGGTTGGGATGGATTGCCCTATGCAAGGGTGTACACCATTCCTGATGATTATATGCTGAGAACGTTGGATACCATGCCAGTTAGAAAAGAACGTGATCAGAAAATAAATATCATTATCAACGATGATTATACTCCTACTACTTCGAATGATAATAATATCAGGATAGATTATAGAAAGGTAGAAAGAAACCGATCTTTGGTTCAACCCAATCCACTGAGTCGTTTTTCCGACCAGTTTAGTTCATTGTATAATTATGGTTCCCTTTGTTTCAACCAATCGGAAACCAAACTTTACTTTACCCGCAATTCACTTAAATCAAATACCCGAAAACACCATCTCGAAATTTGTGAAGCAACCCTCGATAAAGCAGGATGGGTGAATGTGAGAGTGTTAGCATTTGTAGATAACGACTACGACTATTTTCATCCTGCCCTAAGTAAAGATGAAAAGAGGTTGTATTTTTCAAGTAATCAGCCCGGCGGAAAGGGTGGGGCCGACTTATACTATTTTTCATTACACCCCGATTCTGCCAAGTCTAACCCTGTTTTGCTGGATGATCGAATCAATACCGAAGGGGATGAATTATTTCCTACCATTGCGGGAGACACTTTATTTTTTTGCAGCAATGGATTACCCGGATTGGGTGGTTTAGATCTTTTTGCTATTCACCTTTCCGAGAAAGGAATTTCCGGTGAGCCTAAAAATGTGGGTGCCCCTTTTAATTCGAGTTATGATGATTTTGGATTAATATGGAAATCTGATAAACGAAAAGGATTGTTTTCTAGTAATCGATTGGGGTCGGATGATATTTTTACGATTGATTTACTAAAATATCCAATAAAAGTTACCGGCTCGGTATTTGATGCTGCAACCGAAAAAGAACTGACCGGTGTTCGGGTTTTATTGAAGCAGGATGAGCCTACTTCTTTGCCCGATCAACAGATGCTTACTGAATTATATGGTGCTTATCGTTTTGAAGGAAGATCTCGCCAGTCGTACACTTTGTATTTTACCAAGGAAGGATATTATAACGATTCTATTAAGGTTTACAAAGATTCAGTAATCAATGATTTGCAGATACCAGCCTTAATGATGCGTCCTATCCCACCACCTCCTCCAGCTCCCAAACCGGTTGATACGGATGGAGACGGAATAGAAGATGCATTGGATAAATGTCCTGATCTGGCCGGATTGGTTACCAATAATGGATGTCCGGAAATTCAGAAAAAATTGAACGAACTGGCCAAACTCGTATTCTTTGAAACCGATAAAGATGTTTTAACTAAAGATGCCTATACTCCATTAGATGAAGCTGTGAAAATATTGCTGGCTTATCCACAAACTACTTTAATTATTGAGGGGCATACCGATAATGTTGCTGGGAAAACCTATAACTTAAATTTATCGCAAAGACGGGCCAGTCGGGTTAAAAATTATTTAATCAGTAAAGGAATTGTAGCCACTCGATTTACGAAAGTGGTTGGCTATGGTATGGAACAACCGATTGCAGACAATGCCAGTTCGGAAGGACGGGCGCAAAATCGAAGGGTATATATCAAGGCACAGTTTTATGAATAATTAATTGTGGGTTTTAGTTGATTACCATTAACTAACCATTACTTTTCAGCTTAAATTATAACAGTATGAATCGTTTTTTAGCAATACTGGTTCTAT
This sequence comes from Sediminibacterium sp., assembly GCA_044337245.1. Taxonomy (GTDB): domain Bacteria; phylum Bacteroidota; class Bacteroidia; order Chitinophagales; family Chitinophagaceae; genus Sediminibacterium. Next base: position 4,539 of record JBIINW010000024.1, read on the forward strand.
GTTTTACACTTGTTGTAGGTGAAGCCCAACAAGTAACCCTTTTTGCTGATTGCAACTTCAGGGGATATTCGGTTACCTTACCTCCCGGAAATTACACAGCGGCACAGCATGGAATGCGGATAAGAGATTTGTCTGCCATTAATATTCCTCCGGGCATGTCGGTTAATTTATTTACGCAGGATTTTTTTAATGGACATTATATCACCCTAAATCGTTCTACAGCTTGTTTACTAAACGAGCAGTTTAATGATCAGATGGTTTCTATTCAGGTAATGAATAATGGTTTTGTAAATCAGTATCCAGATGCCCCTGTTATTTTCTACAATCGTTGTAATTATCAGGGACGTCAGGAGCCGTTGCAAGAGGGTACCTATTATAGCATACCCATGGGTTTTATTACTGTACAAGCGATGCGCGTTGCGCCGGGCTTTGGGGTGATTGTTAGAAAAGAAACTGGTTTCGGAGCAAACCTGCAGGTTATAAATGAAGAATATCGGGCAGACCAAAATTGCTTGAAAATTTTATGGGGTGCTGCTGTTAAAGCCGTATTTATTTATCGGTTAGGTAATGTAAATTCGGGCAACTGGTCACAGACACCCAATCCGCCCCCTGCTCAAAACTTTCAACAAGGGGCTGTTGTGTACACCGATCCTTTTTTTAGAGGAAGAACGCAACTATTGTATCCAGGGGCTTATCGCGGTTATCAGTTAACGCAGGTGGGTGAAAATGCCATCTCTTCCATTATGCTGGCACCCGGCTATCGGGCGATTGCTTTTACCGGCTCTAATTTCGATGGTGCTACCATTATATACAATAGTTCCAATAATAACCTGCATAGTGGTTATCCAAACTGGGGAAATCGAATTCGTTCCATAATTGTTGAGCGTCTCAGTCATCAACCAAATATCATACAACCTATTGCACCTCCGCCTCCCATCAATAATAATCCCAATGCGGTTGTTATGTATGCAGATGCAAATTTTGGAGGTGCAGCCCAGGCTTTTCCTATCGGTAATTTTAGGGGCTTTCAACTGAATGTTGTTGGTCAGCGAACTATTTCCTCTGTAAGTGTGCCTCCGGGGTTAAAGGTGATTGCGTATGAGGGACCCGAGTTTAACGGTAATTCCAGAGAGATCGTACAAACAATAGAAAACCTGGTTCAGGAAGGTCTTGGATGGAACGACCGTATCTCTTCTTTTGTGGTTCAAAGAAATAATGGAGCACCTGCCCCAGTAATTGGAAGACCCGAACCAATGCCACCCGTTCGGCCACAACCCAATAATAACAGCCAGCCCAGTGGTGTATTTGCATATGCCGATGCCTATTTCTCAGGTGCAGTTCAGCAATTGATGATGGGACATACCAATGGTAGCCAGCTAAGTCTTGTAGGTCAACGTACCATCTCCTCCATAAAAATTCCTCCTGGTATAAAAGTAACTGTGTATGAAGGGGCAAATTTTGATGGAGATTTTCGGGTACTATCTTATACAATCGACAACTTTGCCGCTGAAGGCCAGGGAAGATGGAACGATCGAATTGGCTCGATGATAGTTGAGAAGACCAATTAATAGGCGGTTGAAAATAATAGGCGGTAACTACCCAATGAAGGTAACCCCCTATTTTTTATACCTTAATTGACTTCGCGTATGAAGGGGGTATCTGCTTTTTTACAACAGCTAATAAATGTTTTACGTTTACAATTTCTTCCGTTTCCGATAAGGGTAAAGAAATTTTCCATGCCTGTTCTACTGAGTTTAATAAATAATTCCATTCCCAGTCCGACATATCTAATTCTTTTTTAAGATTAGTACTGGGTCGGAGTGCCGGTGATTCAATGTTTAATTTCTGCTGTAGAATTTTCCGTAAAGTGATAAATGGCTGCATGGCTAACTATTTTATTAAGGATACCTGAAGTATCCAAAAATGCTGCCAAGCTTGTGTAAATGAAATGTTACAATCGAAACTAGTATAAATTAGTTATAATTTTATTTATATATAATTGATTATTATTGTTTTATACAATTAATATAAAACTATATAATATAATTATATAGTTACAAAACTCAAATTCCTTCCCAGTATATACTTGGCTGGGGCCTTATTTAATTAAAGTTCTCTTACCCAAATATTTTGAAAACTAATCGGCTCACTTTTATCACCATGCGACTGCAGTTTGATAGGAGCGGGGCCGTGTGGGCGATATGCAGGCGGACCAGTATAGGGAGTATCTCCTTTTAATAGCGCATTGTTTTGTACCAGCACCCCATTATGAAATGCAGTTAAAGTGGCCGCAGTTTTTAGTGACCCGTCTGCATTAAACCGGGGAGCAATCCATATCACATCATAGGTTTGCCATTGTCCGGGAGGTTTGCACGCATTCACCAGCGGAGGATACTGCTTATAAATACTGCCTGCCTGACCATTTACGTACGTGTCATTTTGGTAGTTATCTAAAATCTGTAACTCATATCCACCTGCTCCCTCTTTTACTTGAAGGGAAGCCAGAAATAAGCCACTATTTCCCCTTGCTTGTCCCGATCCGGTAATGTTTTCCGGTATTCGGTATTCGAGGTGTAGTTGAAAATCGGTAAAGCTTCTTTTCGTTCTGATATCACCGGTTTTTTTATTCACCGTCATCACACCTTTTTCCAATAGCCATTCTGCAGGCCCTGCTTTATCGTTATCATTTACCCATTCGCTCAAATCATTTCCTCCCAATAAAATAATAGCATCGGAGGGTGGTTGGCCCACCAGATTTCCTGGATTTACCAACCGGGGAACCGGTGTATAATATTCTGTTTCTTTAGGATCGTATTTCTGCTGAGCCTGTATGCCGGTTACGAGTAGTAGTAAACAAGTGAATAAGTAAGTTTTTTTCATGTGTATGGCTTTAAACTTTAGGTAATGTATATCCATTATGATAAGGTTTCAGCAGGTAGTTGGCATTTACATCCGCATCTGTAAAACCTCCTTTTTCTGCATTCCAATATAATTTTTTTCCGGAACGATACGAAATATTGCCCATCTGTGCAACCGTTGCCACAGCCGCTCCTGCTTGAATAGAGCAACGGAGGTTTTCCATTTTTCTCGATTTTATTACCTCTACAAAATTAATCCAATGCTTCTGTAGTCCATTATCGGAGGAGGGATGCAGGGGTTCGCTGATTTTATTTTTACTTTGTTTTTCTTCTACAACTTCCCATCCGTTTCTATTCAATATCAGCGTGCCATTATTACCAATAAATGCAATGCCATGGTCTCTGCCGTACGATCCATTGTCTATACCCATAGCAGAATCCCATACCAGATTAAATCCATCAAATTCATATAAAGTAGTGAGTGTATCCGGCGTTTCTTCTGCCAATTCGGGATAGGCAAATTTCCCGCCCAACCCATCGATACTTTTGGGAACGGTTGCCTTCATCCCTAATAACGCATAATCTAACAAATGCACCCCCCAGTCGGTCATTAGTCCGCCCGCATAATCCCAAAACCACCGAAAATGGAAATGAAACCGGCTGCTATTAAAGGGCAATGTAGTTGCGGGTCCCAGCCATTGTTTATAATCCACTCCAGCCGGAACAGCCGAATCGGGTACTACCGGTTGAGGACGCATCCACCCCTGATAACACCAAACCTTTACCGTTCGGATATTGCCCAACTTGCCGCTGTGCACCATTTCAATGGCATCGGCAAAATGTTGTTGACTTCTCTGCCACTGGCCTGCCTGCACCACCCGATTGTAGCGTTGTTGAGCAGCCACCATTCTGCTGCATTCAACGATTGAATTACCTACGGGTTTCTCTACATACACATCTTTTCCTGCTTCGCAGGCATGTATCATCATCAGTGCATGCCAATGATCGGGGGTGCCTATGATAACGGCATCAATGTCTTTATCATCTAGTAATGCCCGATAATCTGCGTATTTTTTGATGGTAGATATATCTTTATTTTTAGCTGCAAGTTCTGCCAAACGCTTATCCATTACCCCCTTATCTACATCGCACACAGCCAATAATTTTACACCCGGAACCTGTATGGCGGCCATGGCATTGGCCCATCCCATACCGTTCATTCCAATTAAGCCAACCTTCAGCGTATCAGAGGGGCCCAGCATTCTGCTTCCAAAGATTTTTTTTGCTGAAACAGCGGTAGAAAGCATACTACCACCCACTAAAATAGCAGACTGATGGATGAATTTTTTTCTGCTGGTCATAGATGGTTATTTATTTATAAAGGAAGTTACTGTAAATTTGCAATAGTAATTCATTCGAATAAATTTTTGGTAAAAGGTTCTTTTTTTGAATGAATTGGGAAAAGAGGAGAATAATTGGGGAGATTGTTTGCGAATTTGTACAAACTTATAAAATGTAACTAGCAGTAATACCTGCTCCCACTTACTTTGACCAGTAAGATTCTCAGGTGCCTTACATTTGATTGCGGGTTATCATAGGTAGTAGTATCTTTATATTCTAAACTCATTTTATGTATCAGTTTCCCAGTAAATATGTGCCATTTTTTTTAACTTGTCTATTGGCAGTTATCGCAATATCCGCCGGTGCTCAGGAGAAAACAGAAAAAAGCGATGCAAGAAAAAATACCATCAAGCTAAACCTCACCAATCCGATGATTTTTGGGGGTAAGGCAATTGTTATAGGCTATGAGCGGGTGCTTTCACACAATCGTAGTTTTTCGGTTGATATTGGTTCCATGTCCCTTCCTTCATTTGGGTCAGGTTCGGTGAATGATTCTGTGAAATTATTACCGAATGCAAATGAAAAGGGGTTTCATATATCTGCTGATTACCGCTTCTATTTATCAAAAGAAAATAAATACCCTGCTCCAAGAGGAGTATATATTGGGCCCTATTATTCCTATAACCAATTTAATCGATCTAATACCTGGGATTTAAAAGCCACCAATTATACCGGAAATGTGAATACCGATATAGGGTTTCGGGTGCATACTATTGGTGTTGAAATGGGCTATCAATTCGTTTTTAATAAGAAATGGGTGGTTGATATGGTTCTTGCCGGACCGGGTATGGGATTTTATAAGGTAAATGCTGCCCTGGCTACAACCTTGCCGGAAAATCAGAAGGGGCCATTTTTTGATCAACTAAATAACTACCTGCAAGAAAAAATTCCCGGATTTAATAGAGTACTGGGTGAGGGTTCTCTTCGTTCTAATGGCAATTTTAAAACTACGGCTCTTGGTTTTAGATATATGGTTAATGTTGGATTTCGTTTTTAATAATTTAGTAATTTACACTTAAAAAAAATAGCATGAAAAAGTTGGTTCCTTTCGTTTTGTTCGTTTGCTTATTGCAGGCCTGTTCCCCTTATAAAGAATCTACCGGCGTATGGGTAAATAAAGAAAAAATTCAGGGTAAGTCGTACAGCAGTATTTTTGTTATTGTAATGACGGATAATTTGGAAGCAAGAGCTTTATTGGAAAACAATCTAGCTTCACTTGCTCAGGAGAAAGGGTATAAAGTTGTAAAGAGTATGGATGTAATGCCTCCCAGATTAAAGGATGCCGCCATGCCTTCCAAAGAGGATATTATAAAAAAAGTAAAAGAAAGTAATGCTGATGCTGTGTTTGTAGCTTCCCTTTTAAAGAAAGAAGAAGATGTTAGATATACCCCCGGAACCACTGCCTATTCGATGAGCCCTTACAATACTTGGAATGGAAACTTTTTTGGCTATTATAGCCACTGGTATCCTACCGTTTATAATGAAGGGTATTACACAAAAGAAAAGAATTACTTTATGCAAAGTAATTTATATGATGTAGCCACTGAAGAAATTATGTGGTCAGTGCAATCAACCGTTTTCGATCCTAGTTCATTAACTAAATTTAGTAAAGCTTATACATCTCAATTAGTAAAACAATTGAGAGAAGAAGGACTGCTTAAATAGTTTTTTAAAGAATACATTCAGATAAAAGCAATCGGATTCCGGTTGCTTTTTCTTTTTTAGCCTGCCGGAAAGATTATTTGCGACTTGAATTTCATATTTTACTAAATTATCAACCAAGTACTTGAAATGTTAATTACCCCGGTTTTCGTTTGTTTTTTCGTAAATTATGGTAATTTGGGCACTATTTCCGGTTCTGTATATGCAATAAAATTATTGGCCGGTTTTTATAAGTCCAATCCTTGTTTTCATGACATTCCAGCGCTGCCGGTTTTGTCTTTTATTATTTCTTTTCCTGTGCCAAATACTCGGTACGGTTTCGGCGCAACTATGCCCCAATCCGGGCCAGAATCCAATAACCCCTTTTCCGGTTTGTGGTAATTTAGTTTTCACGCAAAATATAGTACCCGCCTGCAATGGGCTTCCTATGGTAACCCGATGTGGGGGGGATGGAGTAGTTTATCGGGATTTTAATCCTTATTATTATCAATTCACCTGTTACCAACCTGGCAAATTATGTTTTACAATTACTCCACAAGTATTATCCGACGATTACGACTGGCAATTATTTGATATTACGGGTAAGAATCCGATGTTGATATATACCGATCCCAGTTTAATTGTGGCCGGCAACTGGTCGGGCGTTTATGGAGTTACCGGGGCATCCTTAACTGCTCCCAATACCAACGAATGTGCCTCTTCCCCAACATCAAGTATCTCTACCTTTAGTCGGGTGCCCGATTTAATTCAGGGGCACGTGTATTTATTGATGGTGAGTCATTACACTCCCGGAGACCAAAGTGGATATAATCTGAACTTATCGGCCCCGGGGGGAACTGCGGTAATTACTGATCCTTTGATGCCGGCTATTCAAAAAGCTTCGGTTGTTTGTAGCAACCAACAAATCGGCTTAAAAATCAATAAGCCGATACAATGTTCTTCTATAGCTTCCAATGGTAGTGATTTTGTAGTTTCCGGTCCTACCCCAATCACCATAGTATCTGCAGCAGGAAATAAATGTTCGGGCGATTTTGATACGGACTCGATTACGCTGCAGTTTACCGGAAATTTAGTGGCAGGTGAGTATACTATTTCAACCAAAAACGGAACAGACGGAAATGGCATTATAGATTTTTGTTTAAATGCGGTTAACCCTGCTACAGCTTTTGCCATTCAATTTACCCCAGTTGCACAAATTTTACCCCTTTCCACTACCAGTTGTTCTGGAACTGAGTTTTCACATACACCCGTTTCGGGTTCGGGTAGTTCAGTGCCTCCGGATACTTACTATACCTGGAGTGCTCCCTCAGGCATTAATTTTACTGGTGGGCAAGCACAGGCTTCTCCGTCAGCTTCCATATTCGGCAACCTAAGTGTTAGCGGAGCAATTGCTCAAACAGCTACATATCTGGTAACTCCCTCTGGAAGTGGATGTACAGGTAAACCTTTTTCGCTTACTGTTCGTATTCTGCCTACCAGTAATATTTCATCCGTTTCTCTTAGCATTTGTTCTGGCAGTTTATTTTCTTTTTCACCGGTGAATGGTACCCACGGATTGGTATTGCCCAACAGTACCTATCAATATTTTCCTGCACCGCCAGCTGCTGTTATCACCGGCGCACTGTCTGGTTCCGGTGTATCGGTTCAGGGTGAACTTACCAACTTAACCGATACGGTGCAGTCGGTTCCCTATCAGGTTATTCCTGTTTCAGGGGGCTGTGCAGGATCTCCCTTTACGCTTACCGTTGCTGTTTTTCCCGTGCCGGCTGTGCTTCCTTTTTCGCAAACCGTTTGTGAAGGAGTTAATTTTTCAATTAGTGTGCTTTCCAATACTACCGGTATCATTCCGGCTGCTACTGCTTATAGTTGGTCGGTTCCCACCATGTCATCATCCATTAGTGGAGGAGCAAGTGGCACCAACACGAGTTTCATAACTGGCAAATTACTTTCTACGGCTACTGTTGCGCTTACGGCTACTTATTTGGTAAGGGCTGCAACTGCTAATTGTTTGGGCAATGTGTTTTCTGTAACGGTTTGGGTAAAACCCACTGCACTTATTCAAGCAACCACCCTAAGTATTTGCAGTGGAAGTAGCTTTGGCTTTACACCCACATCGCAGCTGCCAAATCGATTGCCCTCCGCTACTTTTTATAGCTGGACTGCCCCATCTGGTATTGGTATAACTGGGGGAGGAGCCGCTACTTTAGTAACCCATATTCAGGGATCTGTTTCCAATACTACCAGTTCACTAAAAACTGCCACCTACAGTATTATACCGGTAACTGCTGGTTGCACCGGAACTGCTTTTACCGTTTGGGTGCAGGTGAAGCCCCTTGCCAGCGTTCAAAATATTTCCTGTTCTGTATGTACTCAAAATTTGTTGGCTATTCAACCAATAGATGGTGTTAACGGAATTGTGCCAGCTGAAACCCTGTTTACATGGATTGAAAAAGATAGCATCTCAAGTGCTAACGGACTGCCACTAGTTAAAATATCCCGCGTAATTAGTACCCGTTTTTCTAACTTGGCAACCACCGCAAGCGTATCAACCTTAGCAGTTACCCCTATTACTGGTTGTGGAGAGGGAACTGCTTTCTCTGTTGTTGCAGCTGTTTTACCCAAAGCAACCATACCTTCACTAAAAGATACGATTTGCAGTGGTGAGGTATTTCAAATAACATTACAAAATCAAACCAATGGGGCCATCCCTAACGCTACTGAATATACTTGGGTAAGTTCTGTTGCCAATGGTTGGGCAGGTAGTTTAACCGGAACCAGTTCGAATGGAATTATTCAGGGAAATATTCGCAACTTAACCGGAAATATAAACGAGCTCCCGCTGCAAGTGCAACCCACATCACCGGGTGCCTGTTTGGGAAATGTATTTACGCTTGCGTTCCGAGTTCAGTTGGTTGCGAATGTTGCTGAGCTATCTACCACCCATTGCAGTGGAACAACTTTTTGGTTTACTCCAGTTACGGGAGTAAATGGTTCAATCCCAGATTCTACAAGCTTTACCTGGCAACCGGTTAACACATCTGCATTGGTTAGCGGAGGATTATTTACCAATGATGTAAACTATTTTGCTGGTAAATTTACTTCAACTGCCAGTACCCCTGTTGCGATTACTTATCAGGTTATTCCGGTAACCTTTCGAGATGGATTGGCTTGCGCAGGAAACTCGTTTACTTACACAGCGCAAATAAAACCCATTCCCACCGCAACTATCCAGTCGCTGGGCCCCTCGGTAATTTGTGAGGGGAGGGAAGTAAATCTGGTAGCAGCCGAGCCGGGTAGTTACTTGTGGAGTAATGGCAGTATGCTCCCGGCTGTTTCTATTACGAGTCCGCAAACCATCACTTTGCAGGTTACCAATAACTATAGTTGTACTACCGTGTCTGCTCCATTCAATGTAACGGTACATCCCCGCCCCCGGGCAAAATTCGATTTGCCAGAAATCTGTTTACCCGATGGTAGGGGAACTTTTGTAAACCGAAGTACTATTGCCGACAGCACGCAGTTGCAATTTACTTTTAACTGGAGTTTTGGTGACTTGAATAATCCGGTAACCTCAACCTTACAAAATCCCACTCACCGATATTCCGCATTGGGTGCTTATCCGGTTCAATTGGTTGTGTATTCCGATAAAGGTTGTGTAGACACTCTGGTGCAGTTGCTGCAATCTATCTATCCGCAGCCTAAGGTATTTGTAACTACCACCGATATTCAGCTATGTTTGGGGCAACCCATTCGTTTTTTTGCAACTGCCAATGGCATGGGATTTGCGCCTCGCAAATGGTTTTGGAGTATGAGTGATGGGGGAGGAACCAGTTTGCAAAACCCAGTTTGGATATTTCAAAAACCAGGCATTCAAACCGCTCAGGTATATTTTGTTAATGAAAAAGGTTGTACTAGTGATACGGCAACAGTTAGTATTCCTGTTTATGAAAAACCAAAACTAAAATTACCCACAAAGCTTACAATAAACAGAGGAGATAGTATTCGCTTGGTACCTTCTTTAGTGAGTGGAAATAATTTGTATTACAAATGGTATCCGGCTACTTATTTAAATAGCGATACCGCATCCACTCCGCTTTCAACTCCCTATGATGATATCACTTATCAGTTACAATTAACAGGCGAGGGGTATTGTATGGTATCTGATACGCTTCATATCAAGGTTATGAAAATGCCGGAAATACCCAATGCATTTTCTCCCAATGGAGACGGAATCTATGATACCTGGCAAATAAAATATCTGCAAGATTACCCCAATAGTTCCCTTGAGATTTTTAACAGAACTGGTCGATTGGTATATTCATCCAAAGGAAATGGCAGGGCTTGGGATGGCACTTGGGAGGGGAAGCCGGTTCCGGTAGCAACTTACTATTATTTAATTCAATTGCACAACGGCCAACCACCTCTTTCCGGATCCGTTACTGTAATTCGCTAATCCATTTGATTTATACTTTCAGCGCTTTGTAAGTTTCCAAATCGTAATCTTGTAAAATGGTGCGGATACATTTGATAATGGAGGGTAAACTACCATCAATTTGTCGCCGGATTAATTCACCAATAGGATGATAGAGATATTGAGATTCCATAACTTTCAATTGTTGTAAGTCTGCCGGAGAAAACAGCTGTTCATAGGCTTTGTAGCTGGCAATACTTCCATCGAAAGTAGTATCCGCCATCGCTTGCTGCTCATACTTCTTACAGATGCTAAGCCAGTCCGACTGCTTGGTAACCAATAAGTGATTCAGCAGAAATACATAGTCTTTCATGTATTTTTTAGCTGCTATATTATATAAAACTCCATAGGTTACCTGCTGAAATCTATTTTCCGGTTTGCCATAATATTGCTGAAAAATTTTTTCAACTGCCGCTCCCGACCAAAAGTGCCAGGCTTCTTTTTTGGCAGTAATAACCGTTTTGCTAAAAGGGGATAGGCCAAACTGTTGTTTATATTTTTTTACAAAGCCATCACCCGGATAATCTTCACCCAAGATATCTCGCGTGTATCGGTAAACAAAGCCGGGAGAGGAATAAAAGCCGCTTTCGATACTTCTAATCAGATATCGTCCATTCGGTTTAAAAATACTTTCTCCTATCTGGGTTGAATCTGAAAAAATAAGGCTGGTATCCGGATAAAAAATAGGATTAAACTGGCGATAGCTTTCTATTGGAGCACTTGTATTATTTGTTTGCACAAATGTTTTGAGGGATGCTGCATCAGGTTCGGAATTGAGAAAGTTATGAAATATCAATTTGTATTGAATATCTCTGATGGGATTGCCGGCCAGGAATGCCATGCAAATGATGGCGGCAGAAAATAGCATGGCCAGATTGATCCGCCGGAGGCGGTCAGGTTGATTCATAGGATTTTTTTTGGAAGGTACAAATTCAGATAAGTAAATACAAAATCAGGCACTGATATTTTTTGTTAAAATCAGACTAAGATGTAGTACTTAAAAAAGTTAACTATGCAGCATTGATTTTGTTCCAGCAGGCTTCAACCTGTTCAAATACAGGCTGGCTCAGGGTAACAATGGGAAGCCGAAGTTGATTTTCGAGTAGCCCTTGTAAATACATAAACGCCTTTACTCCGGCCGGATTGTTTTCTACAAACAACAGGTCGTAAGCATGCAGCAGGCGATTGTTGAGTTGTTGTGCTAGGGTAAATTCGTTGTGTAAACAAGCTTGCACCATTTGCGAGAAAATGGCAGGAAAGGCATTGGCAGCAACGCTAATCACTCCATCCATACCGGCTGCTATTTGTGAAAGGGTAAGGGCATCTTCGCCGCTCACTACTAAAAAATCGGCGGGTTTTTCTTTTAGAATTAGGGCACATTGATCCATTAATCCACTGGCTTCTTTTATACCGGCAATATTGGGTAATTCGGCTAATCGAAGGGTAGTGGAAGCCGACATATTTCTGCCGGTTCGCCCCGGAACATTATAGAGAATTACAGGAAGGGGAGAAGCTTCGGCAATTGCTTTATAGTGCTGATAGATTCCCTCCTGAGAGGGTTTGTTATAACTAGGGGAAACACTTAAGATGGCAGTTGCCTGATCTAGTGGATAGGTAGAAAGATCTTCTATTACTGCCCGGGTATTATTTCCTCCAATGCCGGCAACTACGGGAATTCTCCCCGCTACCTGCTGATAGGTGAATTGAAGGATATCCTTTTTTTCGGCTGCATCTAACACAGGCGTTTCTCCGGTTGTTCCAAGAGAAACAATATATTGAACACCTCCTTGTATTAGAAATTCTATGATATTCGCTAAGGCTTTAAAATCAATTTGGTGTTGCGAGTTAAAGGGAGTTACGATGGCTACTCCGGTTCCACTAAGCGATTTTTTTAACAAGGGGGCTAATTTGATAGGTGGTATGATTAATTTTTTTGGATAGAAAAGCAGTTATCCATTTTAAGTGTTGGTTTCTTCCCAAAATCCCATTTTGCCATACTTCTCTATCCTTTGCTCTACGCGGTCAGATGGGGAAAGTGGAAGTATTTCTGCAAGGTTTTTTAGGATGCAACCTTTTAATAGTTCTGCAGCAGCCGCATAATCCCAATGAGCGCCACCCATGGGTTCGGGAACAATTTCATCTACCAGTCCAAAACCCTTCATATCCGATGCGGTTAGGCGTAATTGTTCTGCAGCTGTTTCTTTTTTATCCCAACTGCGCCAGAGAATAGAGCTGCAACTTTCTGGAGAGATCACAGTGTACCAAGTATTTTCCATCATCAGTACTCGATCGCCTACGCCAATACCCAAGGCACCTCCACTAGCGCCTTCCCCAATAATTACAATAATTACCGGTACTTTCAGGCGGATCATTTCGTAAATGTTTCGTGCAATTGCTTCGCCCTGTCCACGTTCTTCTGCTTCCAATCCCGGAAAGGCACCGGGTGTATCTATTAAACAAATTACAGGCTTATTAAACTTCTCTGCCAGCTTCATCAGGCGTAGTGCTTTGCGATAACCCTCTGGATTGGCCATCCCAAAATTGCGCATTTGGCGGGCCTTGGTGTTGATACCTTTTTGCTGTCCGATCATCATTACGGTTTGTCCATCCAAGCTAGCAAATCCGCCCACCATGGCTTTATCGTCTTTAAAGTTGCGGTCACCATGCAGCTCAACAAAATCGCTGCACATTTTTTCAATGTATTTAAGGGTATAGGGGCGGTCGGGATGGCGGCTCAGTTGCACTCTTTGCCAGGGCGAAAGATGTTCGGTTATTTCTTTTCTTTTGGCAACAATTTCCTCTTCTAACTGCTGCATATTGGAGGTATAATCAACCTTGGCATTTTTTTCGGCAAGCTTTCGGGTTTCTTCTATTTGCTCATAAATTTCTTTAATGGGCTGTTCAAAATCCAGAAATTGCCTGTTGGGATACTGTGGCATAGAAAACTTTAAGAGGGTAAAAATACATCATCATCCTTTTTTCGAAAAGATTTGTTTCAACAGGGGTATTCCCCTTATATTTGCACCCCAAAGACTACGTTATTTATAGTATTATATTATAATATGAATTTGGATCGGTAGTTCAGTTGGTTAGAATGCCGCCCTGTCACGGCGGAGGTCGCGGGTTCGAGTCCCGTCCGGTCCGCAAATCCGAACATAACCCATTGGTTTTCAGTGGGTTTTTTCATGTCTATACCTCCGTTACACTGTGGTTACACAGGTATACCCTGTTTTTGGTCAGTATGGGAAGAAATACTCAATTTATCAACAAACCATACTCATCATAACCCTCCATTTTATGTATGGGGAAGTATATCTAGGAGCGTTCCAGTTTATCAACAGTTGAATAAGGCGTAATAAACAGATATTTCGACAAACAACCATGTAAATATAATATTAAATGTTATATTTGCATACATGATAGCCAGAATACTTGAAGGAAAAGTCGCGGAAGCGCTTAAAAGAAGCCCTTCAGTTGCTTTAATTGGTCCCCGCCAGGTGGGAAAAACTACTATTGCCTTAAATATCTCAGAAACCACCTCATCAGTATACCTGGATCTGGAAAGCACCCTAGATTTACAAAAGGTGAGGGATATAGTTAGTTTTCACGATAACAACCAGGATAAACTCATAATTCTTGATGAGGTACAACGTTTACCCGAAGTTTTTTCATCATTAAGAGGAATTATCGATAAGCAACGCCGCAAAGGAAATAAAGCCGGGCAGTTTCTATTTCTCGGATCAGCATCCATAGAATTACTTCAACAATCAAGTGAATCTCTTGCAGGCAGGATCGCATACCTAGAACTTTTTGGTGTTAACCAATTGGAATATTCCTGTGATATAAACAAGCTTTGGCTCCGGGGCGGTTTCCCGGAAAGCCTTCTGGCTACTACGGAAAAAGATAGCTTGGAATGGCGACGTGATTTTATCAAAACATACCTTGAGCGCGATATCCCGCAGCTTGGCCCAAGAATACCGGCAGAAACACTGGAACGTTTTTGGACGATGCTGGCCCATCACCAGGGATCGGTATTAAACGCTGCCAGCTTAGCCAGAAATCTAGATGTTTCAGGAGTTACAATTGGGCGTTACTTGGATCTAATGACCGACTTGTTATTGATACGGCGATTGAAACCGTGGACTTATAATATTGGCAAACGCCTGATCAGATCTCCAAAAATATATGTAAGAGACAGCGGAATCACACATGCATTGCTTAATATACCAGACACCAATCAATTATTAGGCCATCCCGTTATTGGCGGTAGTTGGGAGGGTTTCGTGATTGAAAATATTCTTTCAGTAGCGCCTACAGGTGTTCAGCCATTCTATTATGGCACGCAAGGCGGTGCTGAAATTGACCTTATATTAGAATTTTCCGGTACTACAAAGTGGGCAATCGAAATTAAACGAAGTTCTTCACCCACAGTTAATAAAGGCTTTCACATAGCTTGTCAAGATCTTAATCCGGAGAGGCGTTATGTGGTTTACGCTGGAACAGACCGGTTCTCATTAGGTAACGGTGTAACTGCCATTTCACTTTCTGATCTTATGCGTGAAGTAATGATGCATTCGTAATGCCAGCATATATTGCATCTCTCAAATAAGCTGCTGTCTATACTTGGAAAATCCACGAGATTTGAACCTTTATGGAACAAACCTCCGGACAATTAAAGTACTTTATAAAACCATTAACCGAATTGATGGATGCTGATTCATATACTGAAAATATAAAATTCAGGTCAACCGTTGATAGCCTTTTAGATAAGATCAGATATAAAATTAAACACCCAAAGAAATAAAATAGTCAGAACGAAAAAAATCAATGATTGACAATCAAGTATTTTTATCGCTTTGGGACTGTAAAATCCAATCTCATTGAACAGCTAATTCCAGCCTTGATTGACTGGCAAATCTCCTGATGATCAACCCATTTGCTAGCCAATTTGAACTGGATTTCAGTGAACACGGCATCCGGATTTACCAGATGAACATGATATAAACAGATTAAATTTAACCCAGGAATGGCAGTCTAAAATGAGGTGGCAGTATAGTGCGATCTTCAGGGGGCTGTTTAGGCGAAATATCCAGAAAGAAGCATGAAAATGTTTGGTTTTCTGCACAGTTCGTGTTGTGCGTTCGCTTAGTTGTCAGTCACTTCCAAGCTTTGATATACGGCTTCTCAATTTTTAAATTCAATCCGAATTATTTCTCTTGTCCTTTTGAGGTTTCATCAAATTTTCTCTTAAACAAAAAATTATCCAAAGAAAATTTACCTGCACCTACTAATATTATTGTAAAACAAAGCGTGGCATAAATAATAGTAAATTCTGCTTCGCCTAATAAATCTCCTTTGCCTGCGGTAAAAGTGGCTACAAGCATTGTTATCATTATTAAAAATGCTCCTATTCTTGTAAACAATCCAAGTAAAAGCATAATGCCACCAAATAACTCTGCAGATGTTCTTAGATATGCCATAAATGTTGGTAAGGGAAAATTCAAATCGGTTTTTAAATAACCTGCAAAGCCTTCCATGGCTTTGGTATTAAAAAGTTCGTGCCCATGCATAATGAAATATGCGCCTACAATTATTCTTACTAATACAATTGCATTTAAGGAAATCGGATTTGGATTTATTATTTGTTTTAGCATTTTCATCATAATATTTTTTTGCAAACATATTATTAGATAATTATAATTGACTTGATATATATCAAGCCAATTTATTTTTTATTCTGCTAAGTGTTTCGGGTGACATATCTAAATACGATGCAATGGTTTTCCATTCTAGCCTGGGTAAAAGTGCTTCGTTGTTTTCTTTAAAAATCTTAAATCTATTTTCTGCATCTGAATTTAACATTAGGCTTACTCTTTCTGTTTGTTTTATATATGCCTTTTGAAAAATAATTCTGAATAGCCTCTCAAAATCTGGAATTGTATTTAATAATGTTTCGTATCCTTCTCGGCTTAGTAATAATAGTACGCAATTTTCTGCTGCCTTTATTTGTCTATTTGATGGCGTTAAATGTGTATAGCTTGCTAAATCTCCAATCCAACTGT
The DNA here is from genome assembly GCA_044337245.1 of Sediminibacterium sp. Classification (GTDB taxonomy): domain Bacteria; phylum Bacteroidota; class Bacteroidia; order Chitinophagales; family Chitinophagaceae; genus Sediminibacterium. Next base: position 20,993 of record JBIINW010000024.1, read on the forward strand.
TTTCTATACCTATTTGTATGATATGTTCGTTTCCTTTGTCATCTATTTCGGAGGCTAATAACAATCCTTTTATTATGAAATATTGGTATTTACATTGCTGGCCAATATGTAAAATGGTTGTAGCTTTTTCAACATTTTGATGTGTGAGCGCATTGAAAATTGCATCAAATGAGTTATCACATATGTTTATGTATCTTAATAAGTATTCTCGGAATTGCTTTTTTGAATTCAAAATATTATTCTATTTAGATTTTACAGGGTTTAATAATGGTAAGAAAACTTTGTCTTTAAATTCGCCAATTTAGGTGCAAAATTATTGATTTCCTTAAAATATCACCAGTCTCTGGATAAGATAAAAATATCCGGTTTGATCCTATCGCTGCAAAATCCAATCTCGTTTACCACCCATTCCCACTCTTAAATGACCAGGAATCCCTCTGCATATCAACCCATTTCTGGCCAATCTGAACTGTATTTCAGTGATCACGGCCTCCGGATTTTCCAGCTAAATATGATAAAAACAGATTAAATTTCAACTAGGAATGGCAGTCTAAAATGAGGGGGCAGTATAGTGCGATCTTCAGGGGGCTGTTTGAGCGAAATATCCACCGTTAGATTTAGATGATGATTTACCCTTTTAATCTATCCAAAATGTCAAAACATTCATTGGTAGTAACTTCGCAGCGCAGTTGCAAAGTTACTACCATACAATAAAATTTAAAAATGTCCAGTTTATTTGCTAATAAACAGGACAAATAAATTATCTTTGCACTACAATAAAAAGAATGAAAATATCAGAATACATAGCATTTACCATAGGCAGACTACCCAAGGGCTATGTATTTACCTATACTAACTTTGCTACAGAGGTTAACCAAAAAGAAGCGGTAATAAAAGCCCTGAATCGTATGGTGATTTCGGGCAAGATTACCAAACTATCCAAAGGGAAATACTACAAACCCGAAAATACCCCATTTGGCAACCTTCAACCCAATCAGGCACAAGTAGTAAAAGACCTATTAGAAGAAAACGGAAAAATAACGGGCTATCTCACAGGTTACAGCATATACAACCAGTTGGGCTTAACCACACAGGTAAGCAATACGATACAGATAGGTAAAAATCAGGTTCGCCCCAATTTTAAAAGAGAACGCTATACGTTAGCTTTTGTAAAGCAAAAAAACACTATCACCAAAGAGAATATTCCTTTGTTGCAGTTACTAGATGCTATTCGCTACATAAAAAAAATACCAGATGCCAATATAGAAGCATCCTGCAAAAGGTTTTTAGCCATTATTAGAACACAAGATGAAAAGGAAATCAACACCTTGGTTCGCTTAGCTTTAAAATATCCGCCAGCTACAAGGGCTTTATTAGGTGCGTTGTTAGAGCAATTACAACAAGACAATACAACAGAAAAGCTTTTCAAGTCATTGAACCCAATTACCAAGTATAAACTAACAGGTGCAGCGAAAGCGCTATCCACCACCGAAAAATGGAACATAGTATGAAGCTGCACCACAACATAAAATTATTTTCCGACACATTGAGGGCTGCATCACAGCACTTAGATATTAAGTTAGAATTTGTAGAAAAAGATTACTGGATAACATTGGTGTTAAGTCGTTTGTCAAAAAGTAAATATATTGATGAATCCGTTTTTAAAGGAGGTACATCGTTATCAAAAGGATACAATCTGATAGAACGCTTTTCAGAAGATGTGGATATAGCCATCATAAATAACAAGGGGAAAACAGGCAATGAGATAAAAACCATCATCCGAACCATTGAAAAAGAAATTACTCCCGATTTAACTGAGTTGCAAATGGAAGGTGTAACAAGTAAAGGTTCAAGATTTAGAAAATCTGTTTTTGAATATGTTACCACAGAAAAAGGTAATGCAAATAACAAACTCATTGTTGAAATAAACTCGTTTGCAAATCCCTTTCCATATAAAAGACTAACCATTCAAAGTATGGTGTTTGATTTTTTGATGCAAACAAACAATGAAAAATACATCGAGCAATACAATCTACAA
>JBIINW010000143.1:0-6819 GCA_044337245.1 Sediminibacterium sp.
TGACGAATGGAAACTTCTTTTTTGATGGCAAAATAAACCAGCAAAGTCGGAAATACAACAAATGGGATATTTCTGGTAAAGAATTCTTCGGTACTCCAGTTAAACCAAAAAGGTAACTTAGCGATACACCCACTTACAAAAGCCAATAACAATACCCAACGAATTTCATGGCTGCTTCCCCAATTAAAGGAGGAAGATTTTTGATAGGTCAGTCGCTGCCTCCAAGTTTCGGCAACAGGATAATGGGCAAGGGAAGGATAAATATGTAAAAAAGCAGTTTCAAATTGAGCGGGGCTATTTCGATACAATCTTTCGAGTTCAGCAGGGTTGTTGATATTTTGTTGAATACTATCTTCCATAACTTTCATTTAACCATTTAATTATAGAATAGAGAAGTTAGGTAAAATAACTGGAAATGGGAAAAAATGCCGGCGACTGTGATCATTAAAATCCTGTTAAGTTTAACCACAAAATTGGAAAATTCGGAGGCGCTACTTTCTCAAATCTAGTTCTGATTTCCCATTAAATGGGTTTGAAGTATGATAATTTCCTGTAAAACAAGTCTAGAAATGGTTGGTTAAAGAGATTGGATTTTGCAGTCAGTTCTAGGATTTTCTCAAGATCTAGTTAAAGCTTAAAGCAATCCCAAGCCCTCAAAGCTGATAAAAACGTGAAAAGGAAACAATATGCCAATCCGGCTAACCTTGATTAAATTTCGATTTACACTTATAGTCTTATCTTTGCCAACTTACATTTTGGCTATCCAGCAGCCTTTTCTGAAAATAATACACCAAGGTAAAGGAAGAAACAGGATGTGGCCATGAGTAAATAAATCATTCATAACCCTTAAAATAAAATTATGTCGAAAAAAACAGCTGAACCGAGGAAGAATAAGCCTACAAAAAAGAAAAGCTCCGCTCAGAAAAAAGCGAATCCTAAGAATAAAGCAAGGTAAGCTCAAAGTCACTGAAGGCCCGGTTTAAATAGCCGGGCTTTTTTTGTGCCGTTTTTTGATGTTGATTTTGGACTATAGTGGAATATGCGGAGGCCCTGATCACTGAAATCCAGTTGAGTTTGTTCGCATTTATTTTAAATATTTTACAATGTCATTCTTAAGAATAATACAAGATTTCAAAAGTCAGTTCTCAAGAACTGACTTTATTTATTTGCATAAACCAAGCAATATATTTCTCAATTTGAGAACCCAAATAATAAGGAAGGTTAAGTATTTGGTATTGCTTTCCGTTTTGGGTGATGGCATCTGTAATTTTTAATACCCCTGCATAAAATCGAATAGCCATTTTGTGGGGAGCTATATCCATGTAACTATGTAGTGATTTTAGTGTGCCTTCTTTACCGGCCTTAACTTCAATTGGAATAACCAATCCATCGTATTGGAATAGATAATCAACCTCAGCAGTTGATTCTTTTTTTTCTCTTACCCAAAAGTGCAGCGCGCTTAACGCATTATATTGAAATGATAATATTTCTTGTCCAATAAGGTGTTCAATTAAAGTTCCTTGATAAATAGTATTTAAGTCATCAGTACCAATTATTTCTTTCTGTATGCCAACAAAATAATTTAATAATCCTGTATCCAAAATTTGTAACCGTGGTGATTTTTTTATGTCAGGAACCATTGGTAGGGTTGCAGTTGTACAGGGATAAACTAATTGCAGGAGTAATGCCTTCTCTAAAGTGCGTAATGATTCCCCCATTTCGCGTGACTTATAGGCTGAGTTACCAAAACCTTCAAACTTTATCCTTTTACCAGCTTGAGCAAATGAATTTTTTATACAATGTCTAACATGCAATATTTGTGCATTGCTTTTTGCATATTTCTCAACATCATCCATGTATCCACTAATTAATGAATCATAAATAGGGCCTAATGTTACCAGGTCTTTATGTGTTGCGTACTGTTGAACAATTTCTGGCATTCCGCCTATTAATGCATATGTATGAAACAAGCTTAATAATTTCGTTTGAACAAATTCAGCTACTGGCACTTGTGTTAACTGTTCTAATGCTGTGGTTTCATCAATTGCTGATAGGAATTCTGGAAATGAAACTGGCCTAATTACTTTATATTCAACCCGACCTATTGGGAAACTTATGTTCTTATCAAATAAAGTTTCCAGCATACTTCCTGCAGCAATAACTGAAATTTCAGGCGCTAATTCAAAAAAATATCTTAGTATATTCAAAGCCTTCGGAACCTCCTGTATCTCATCAATAAAAATTAGCGTGGTACTTTTTTTAGCTACTATTTTATTTTTAAGAAAAAATAATGTGTTTATTAAGGTCTCAATGGATGTAAAATTTTCAAAAGGTTGCTTGTCTTCTGATAGTTCTAGGTTTACATAGATGTATTGCTCATACTGCTTTGCAAATTGATTAACAAGGGTAGTTTTTCCAACTTGCCTAGCGCCTCTTATCACAAGCGGTTTGCGGGGCATATTTTGCCTCCATTTTTCAAGCTCCCATAATAGCTGCCTTCTAAACATGTAACAAAGTTATGGTAATAGTTACAAATATTTGTAACAAAGTTATGGTAATAATTACAAAAATTTGTAACAAAGTGATATGTAAAAAAGGGAAATCCGGAGACCCTGATCACTGAAATCCTATTCAGTTTTACTTTCAAATGGGTTGATAATCAGAAGATTTCCTGGGGGTTCATAACTGGAAATGGCTAGCAAACGAAATTTGATTTAGCATTAGGGGTTCATCACATACCCATCCTTTGACTGGCTTTACAGCCCTATGCCTGATGGAGAAAATAACCTGTAATCAAGCCGTAAAGGCCAACCCTTCCCAACCTTTACCATCCATAAAAGCCTTCGTCCAGGTTTTCATGGTGTTCCATTCTGTCGGCGCCATCCCAATAGCATTTAATTGTTCGAACCGCTTTTGCTCACGCTTACTCAGGCTGCCATCGAGTAAAAAGCCAAGGGCAATAATCCATTTGCACAACTGCTTTATATCAGCGGGGGCTTGTTGCAGTTGGCGGAGGTAAGTAGTTTCATTAAATGCGGCTGCGGGCTTTTGCAGTTGGTAGTGTTCTACAAATAGACGGGTAAGTATGCTATGGTTGAAATGGTAATCACGTTTGCTGATGGCTATAAACTGCAAAGAATTGTACACCAGGTCGTTTTGACCATTTAAGGTTGGCCAGTCCTCCTTCATTTTCTTAAAAGCTTGTTCAACAAGGTTTTGCCCCATAATTACCACCCGTCCCTGCCGCAATACCTGAAAAGTGCCCCAGGCATTCCATGCTGCAAATACGGGAATGCCCGCCAAATCTTGTACCCACTGAAAAGCATAACGCCCGAGCATTTTTTGCACCAATACTTTGAAAACCAAATTACTGATAGTTGCTTTTACTGCAATGAGCAGGTTCCAGAAGAAGAGTGCATTTTTGTTCATACCTGCCAGTGGATCGATACCAAAGCGGGAAACGGTTTTGTCCTTTTTCTCTAGGCTGATATTGAGCAATAATTCAGAAAAAGAAACTTGGGGCTTGTTTTCGTAGGTAAGAAAACCGGTAGCCACCGCCATTTGGTGAATACAGTAAATATGCATTAACGTAAGCAGCATGAGTTCTACCATCACTAAAAAAACACTCCATAAAGTGAAGCGTAGCGGTATTTCGATGGTATGTCCAAAAAGGTCAACCGGCCATTTTGAAAACAAATGGGGCCAAATATACTTAGGCAAATACAGCAACAATATGCCCAAAGCGCCAATAATAGCAGCCGTCCACACGGCTTTCGTTTGCAGGCTGTGCAGTTTAGCCGTTTCCTTTTCGTTTAACAAATGGATGGCATCATCTGTTTCGAGCCTTTCAATGGGCAATTTCCGATAAAACCAATCGTAAAAGGAGCGTACCATGGGTCAAAAATAAGGGGTGGAGCCATAAAAACCCGCTTTTCAGCGGGCTATATTTAAAGCAGTGCGGGTGATTAGCACACAAATGAAAAGAGCTGTATGATCTTGTAATATTGGAAGGTTTCTGAATTACAATAATTAGAAAAAACGAGACACAGGGTTGGGGCCCTCTGCCTGATGGATTTTCAGCCGAAATGGCCAGGTCAGAGGGTTTTTCCTAAAAAAAAGAATGACCTTAGTGCTCTAACAGATCAAGAGGTTGAACAATTTTTAAACGATAGACCAGTAAGAAAATTTAATTATAAAACACCTAACCAAGTGCTACAATGAAAAATTACACTTATTACTTGAACTTACATTTCTTTGTTTTTACCAATTGTATTATTATGGGTTGGCATTATTTTCTTCAAGTAATAATTTCTTAAATTGGCAATGTATCAAAATAGTTAGTTTCACAAACCAATCCAAATCGAAGTAGTTTTAAGCCCATACCGCACAATAAAAATTAATTAAATGCTAATACCCCATTTATCTCGGATGCATTTGTCTTTTTGCCGCAAAAAATCTGAAATAAGGCCTTTTTTTATTTTTTTGGGTGTTTAATTTTATATCTGATCTTATCTAAAAGGCTATCAACGGATGACCTGAATTTTATATTTTCAGTATATGAATCAGCATCCATCAATTCGGTTAATGGTTTTATAAAGTACTTTAATTGTCCGGAGGTTTGTTCCGTATAATCTCGTTTTAAGGTACTCAAAGTACCGTAAAACGAGAAAAAATAAACCTGCCGCCTTCTAAATTCACCTCTATAATCAGGCTATTTTCGTCAATTTTTTCGGTTTGGGCGATTTTTAATAATAATTTTTCATGCAAATTTAAATATTTACTTCAAATATTTGAAAGATAACCTTTCAATTTGCAAATAAATGAGTATGAATTACTTAAACAGGCATATAACCAAGAGGATTAAAGAAGCCCTAAAAGTAAGTCCGGTGGTTTACCTCAATGGTGCGAGGCAAACAGGCAAAAGTACTCTTGCGCGAACTATTGCTCCACAAATCGGGAAAAACAACCAGCCCGCCGAGTACCTTACTTTTGACAGGCCCACCTTGATGGCCGCTGCTTCTGCCGCGCCGGAATCCTTTTTGTCCGGTTATGATTCTCCTGTGATTATAGATGAGGTACAATTGGTTCCAGAGCTCTTCCGCACTCTCAAACTGGTGGTAGATGAGATGCGTCTTACAGATAAAGAAAATGCCAATGGTAAATACCTGCTTACTGGATCAGCGAATATGCTAGCATTGCCGAAACTCGCTGATGCTCTTGTCGGCCGTGCTGCGATCATGACACTTTATCCATTTACAGCCGCCGAAGCCACCCACAATAATGCTGGTGGTTTAGAACGTATCATGAAGATGGATTTTAAAGGTATTAACGACCGTGGGTTGTCTTTAATCGATGCGATTAAAAAAGCTACATTTCCGGAGGTTTCTACACTTACTGGGGAAGAACGAAGGATCTGGTTCGATGGATATATCTCGTCTATGCTGCAAAGGGATGTAAGGCAAATAGCTGAACTGGAAAAAATTTCGGCACTGCCACATTTGCTTAGTATTCTAGCTGCACGCACAGGTTGCCTTATGAATGATTCGGATATCGCACGTGATATCGATATGAACCATGTGACTGCAAAATTTTATCGTAGTATTCTTAAATTGATGTTTCTCACTTTTGATGTGAGGCCTTGGTTTAGGAACATTGGTAAACGTTTGGTAAAGACACCCAAGGGATATTTACTCGATACTACTATGATCTGTCATTTGCTTGATTATAACATTGACGAGATTGTGAAAAAAAAGCCGGAATTGTTTGGGCACCTGGTTGAAAATTTTGTTGCCACCGAGATAATCAAACAGTTAAGCAACAGCGACATCAATGCAGAACTCTATCATTTCAGGACAAGTGACGGTAAAGAAGTTGATTTTGTGTTGGAAAAACCTGACGGATCGGTATTCGGTATCGAGGTAAAAAAATCCGAATCGGTAACGATTCAGGATTTTAAAGGAATCAAAGCATTCGAGGAACTCACAGGCAAAGATTTTGCAGGTGGTGTTGTTTTGTATGCAGGAAAAGATGCGGTTCCTTTCGGCAAGAATCTATGGGCAGTTCCTTTTTTTGCACTGTGGTAAAGCCGATTTTCCCTTCATTATTTTACTGATTTTTTACCTGTCTGTATTATCAAGGCACTTAAATTGAGACTTTCTCTTACATCAAATATGGAGTATTCCTGGATATTTCGCTCAAACAGCCCCCTCAAGATCGCACTATACTGCCCCCACATTTTAGACTGCCATTCCTAGTTGAAATTTAATCTGTTTTTATCATGTTTAGCTGGAAATATCACTTTCTTATTAAGTTTACCTCTGGCTTACGAATTATGGTAATTCCCAAATGGTGGGGAAAGCCTTCTTGCCCCAACAACTCTGTAAATGCTCGTTCTAGCTTTTCTTTTGTAAATTTCATTCAATTCTTTTTATTAATTCACTAAAGCATTTTGCAACATCATTTTCATCAGGTATTGGTCTATATGCGAAAGCGGATAACTCAGTTTGATACTTTTCCTTTATTTGTTTCCATAAGGTTGAAAAATTAGTTACTAAAGGAGATTCCGAAATGGATTTAGTCTGCCAATCTTTCGGCTCATCAAACATTTCTCTATCGTGTTCAAGAATAGTATCAAATTGTTTCTTGAACGAATCTGATGCTACAAATTCTGCACATTCGGGATTCTTCATTAAATAATACAAATCGTAAAAGTGTCTTATCTTTTCTGAAATAGTTTCAGCCGTATTTTCCTTAAATGAAAATCGAATTAATGACACCATCTTTTCCAATAGCGTTTGCTCTTTGCTCAACACATTTACT
>JBIINW010000144.1:0-6811 GCA_044337245.1 Sediminibacterium sp.
GATTGGAAAACCGGATTGGTAAAAAGAGTTGCATCAATTGCTGCACAAGCCAATACTGGCGGAAATTTCATCCAATGTTATTCGGAATTTTTATTGGTTCTGTTTTTACCGCCCAATGCGCCGGTTTTGAAACAGATTAAAACGGGCAGTACAACTATCCGATTCTAAAGATTGGAACATTATCTCCAGATCAGACATCTAATTACCCGAATTAATCTAAAATATTTCTTAATTTCACAATTAAAAAATGGAAACCCCAACAATTGCAGGAAAAACTCCGCTTCCGGTTCAATTAGAAGCCGGTAAAACTTACGCATGGTGTTCTTGCGGCAAATCAACTAATCAACCATTTTGTGATGGTTCACATAAAGGTTCTTCTTTTGTTCCAAAAGTATTTGTAGCGGAAGAAACTAAAACAGCCTATTTGTGTAATTGTAAGCATACAAAAAATCCAGGGTTTTGTGATGGCTCGCATAAAACATTGTAGCAGTTTATCACTTTAGGGAACTTTCACGCTGTTTATCAGTAATATTTAGCGTTCAAGCTTATTTAAGGACGATTCGTTCGAATAAAAAACTTCCAAAACCATTTTTAAAAGCACATAAATTTCTTTCTATTCCTTCTAGAAAATATTTCCTTTAAGCGTTCACTTCTAGTGTTATTAAAGTGTGATTACATGTCTCCGCTGATGACAGCAACTTAGCTTACTGTAGTTCTTGCTTTATACTTTGCTATAAGCGTTTGAATTAGCCCTTTTCTTCGGGACATAAATTTATACCCAAGAAAATCAACGTATAAGTATGCTGCAATCATTAAACAGCTAAAAATTAATTCGCTAGTCATAATTTGTTATTTGGTTTAAAAATACTGAATTATTTCACCCCAGATTGTTAAATATTAATGATTGTTGATTGATTTGCTATCGGCAAATTTCGTAGAATCTGTAATCATCAAGAATTTAAAGGGGTAATTACCTTTTGTATTGTAATTACTCAATGATTTTCGATAAAACTAATCAAGTCGTTATTAAACTTTTCAGGTATTTCGATATATGGAGTATGTCCAATTGGGTATTTAATCAAAGCCTGTTGTTTGAATTCCGAAATGGCTTTTTTATTTCTACCAAATTGAACAAACTTGTCTTTCATTGCCCAAGTAAATAAAACCGGACAATTTATATTTTTGATTATTGGCCGCAAGTCTTCTTCCTTTAACTTAAAACTTGTCCAGCCCTGCACCAATAGAGGCGCCAAAAGGTAGGCGTCATTTATGATCTCATTTCTTCTTTCCAATGCACTATCTGTTACTAAAACATTTTTATAGTATTTCTCAAATTGACGCTGGAAGGAAGGCTTATTTTTTACTCCTCTTTGAAAAAAATTGATCATAAAATTCAAAAATACAGGAGCAATAAAACCCCGTTTATCCAAGCCTGCAGGGTTGCTCAAAGAGAGTAATTTTACATTTTGATTATTACTAGCGATCCGCATTGCAACAGCTCCACCAATAGAATTCCCTACGATAATAATATTTTTTAATGCTAATAGTTGTATGAATTTATTGATAATGGAATAGTAGAAGTTGGAGGAAGCTGGAACAGAGGTGGTTGAAGAAAGTCCTTGACCAGGGAAATCCAAGGCGATTACTCTATATTTTTCTAATGGTAAATGATAGAGTGATGTATAATCCTTTGAACTATGTCCTAAAGCGTGCAGGCACAAAATAACTTGTCCTGCACCTTCGTCTTTATAGGCAATGTTTATGCCATCAATGTTTACTGATTTATCAGCAATCGAGGGGAGCTTTTGAGCCAAACCAATCATTGGAAAAAGAATTAGCGCAATAAATAAGGGTTTCATAAATAGTCTTCAAGATAAATAAAAAAACACTGAGATACAACTTGCCTATCGCACTGATAGACAAAGAAAAAGCCCCGATTATAGCGGGACTTTAAGTAGCGTGATACGCTTGCAGCGCTCAGGCGCTCACACTGGTTTTCGCTCCTTACAGATGAAAGATGCAACTATAAGGCGATGATTGATTTTGGGACTATATCGAAAGTTATGAGTTAAAAATTATTTTATCCCTTTCTTGATTGCAAGCCCAATTTGGCCTGAATGATAGGAATTATGATAAAGAATGTGTGCAAACAATTTTGCTTTGGACACAGCTCCAAAAAATGGCGTTTCAATTATTTCTGACCACCCGGCGTTTGAAGTACTTTCTATAACGTCTTCTAGCATTTTATAACCTTTCTCTATTAGTTTTTTGCTTTCCTCAAAATCTTTGCCTTGCCCCTCATCTTGTTGCCCCATAGTGGTATTTTGAATCTCACTAGGCATGCCGAAAAAATACCCGAATAATAATATAGTCTCACCAATATGCCTGTAAATGAATCCCACAGAAGAGGTTTGTTCATTTAATTTTTTAGAAACATTCTCTTTATCAATCATATTTAACGAAAAACTACACGAGAGAATATTTTGTGCCAAAAGGTCTTTAAAGATTTCTTTCATTACAGTAATAATTTTGAGTTTGATTTTTATCCAAATAAAAAAGGGTACACTATAAAAGTATAATCTTTTTTATCATTATTGCTCCATTTCTACACAAAAGATGCCGCTAAAATGCGATGATTGAGTATATGACTATCAGGAAATTAAAGGGTTCAACTTTTTGTAAGTTTACAGGAGGTATGCTAATTGAGTAGAAAATAAAGTTTATGTCTACTATTGAAGTCCCTTAAAAAAACTCCAAGCTTCTTCTGCAAATTCAATATCTCTATTTTGAACTCCACTCACAGGGGAAGAATTAGTATAAACTGTCTTACTCGGTACAGCGTGTCCAGCGTTATTTAGAATAAAATAAATCAAAGGTTTTGCACCAATATAAATTCTTTTTTCTACGTTGCCTGCATCTGTTGTGTTCATATTAAAAGTTGATATGGTTGGTGTAATATTTTGTAAGCCGTTTCTTTGTAACCAATAGTTTAAAGTTGCAGTCTGAGATATTACTTTTCCACGATTACAATTGCCGCCAATATCTGCAACACAACCACCATTTGCAGGCATTGCAGGGTCGCTTGTCCCGTGAGTTATCAAGATTGGCAATGGTAGATTAGAACCATTTGTACAAAGTCCGCTTTCAGGAAATTCTGGTAAATTTCCACTGGAAACAGCTATCGCTTTTATAGTTTCAGGAAATTGAAAAGCATATGAATAGGTCATTAAAGCGCCATTACTTGTACCTGTTAAATACATTTTATTTGAACTAATATTTAACTCTGAGATTAATTTTGAATTTAACTGTTTCAGAAAGGATATGTCATCACCTTGACTTCCTGAAATATCATCACTTCTACAATCATTCCATCCAGGATTTCCTTGAATGTCGAGTGAACCTTCTGGGTATACTACTAAGAATTTCTCATTATCTGCAATCATCCGAAAAACGGATAATGGGTGAGCACCTATATCTGAAACGCCAATGCCAAGTCCACCACCACCGTGTAAAACCATTACAACACCTTTGATCTCTGTTATCCCTATTGGCCTATATACTAAGTATTTTCTTTTAATATTATTTACAGTCAGGTAATTAGTAGTCATACCTTCTGCGTAAACAATTTCTTTGGGAACTATACCTGCCTCATTTTTTTTACAAGAAATGAATACAATAAATAGACAGAAAAAACCAATTCCTACTTTCATAATGGATTTAATTTGAAACGTAACCTAATAACTCATTAGACACTAATGTGACTGAATGGTTTAACAATAATTAACTGAAAAAATATTTAATTGATTGTGCCCAAAAGATGCTGCTTCCCTAACTCACTGAAAGACAAAGGAAAAGCCATGCGCCGCGGCGCATGGCTTTTCCAGTTTGGCTCCTCCACTTGACGGAAGATGCAGCTGTAATGCGATGATTGAGTAGGCGGCTATCAGGGGATTGAAATATTCTAAAAATGAAAAATAGTTTTTTATGATGGAGACAATTCCCAAAGCCAGGCATCCCCTATTTCGTGGTCTTGAACGACTTTCTGGTAAATAAATCCATTTTTTCTTAAAATTCTTGTAGAAGCATTTTCTTCTGGTGCAGTTTTAGCATAAATAACTAAACCTGGGTTTTGTAGTTTTGCTATTTTGATTAATTCTTTACAAGCTAATGTTGCATATCCTTTACCTTCATATTCTTGAAAGGTGTAATAAGAAATCTCTACACCATTATTTTCTGGTTTACCATTAAAACCTGCCGCCCCCACTATTACATTAGAATCTAAAACCAAGTACCCAACCCAAGGCATATCGAATCCTTTATTTTTATATAAATCAATCGTGGCTGAAATTACTTCTTGACAAACTTTACTTGCATACTTTTCAGCAAGATATGATTGTTGAATTTCTATGATTTCTAAATGAAAAGTTTGTTGCATCTAAATCGAAGTATTGCACAAAAATATTAATAAAGATGCAACACACCTAACTCTCTAATAGACAACAAAAAAGGCGACATTTCTGTCGCCTTGTGCACTCTTGCTCCCCTTTTCGACGAAAGATGCAACTATAATGCGATGATGGAGTATATGACTATAAGGAAATTAAAGGGTTGAGTTAGTTAAATGGGTGTTTAAATACCCTCTTGTTTTTCTTCTTTATTGATCGGAGCCTTATATGCTCTTTTAATTACTTTCAAGTCCTTAAAGTAGCCAATGGTGGCAATATCAACATAAAGTCCAACTCCTCCTTTTTTAACTTTACCCAACATTTTATCAACTATAAAAGAAGAGTATTTCATATTGTTAATAAACATTTCAGCTGTTTCTCCGTTTACCTCAATGCGCATTGTTATCCATTCTTTTAAAGCAACTGGCGCCGAACACTCATATGAGCCAGGAGGAAAATTCTTTCTTAATGTTTCAAATTTAAAATGAGGATATGAGAAATATTGAACAGCGTGGTTTCTAAACATTTGATTAGAAGCTCTACCAACTTTTGGTCGCAAATAAATAGACTCAAATGCTGAATCGGTTTCAGCAATTCGATAATACAAGCCTATAAAACCAGCAGCTGCAGGAAAAGGAGAAGGATTTTGAATTTGACTATACATTTTAATCTCGATAGTTCCATTTTCGAAATCATCTAATCCTACTAATTTCGCGTAATGTTTTTCATCAACAGTTGCCTCTAATCTATTTGAATCAAAAGGCAATGCCTGCAAATCTCTTTCAATTTTAAGTACAGGTTTACCTTGAAATTGAATAATTGATCCTGTCACATTATGTAATTCAAAAACTTGTTTACCTAAAGTCAATTTAGTTTGAGCAAAAGCAGAGGAACTTAAAATGAAATTGATGAGCAATAAACTAACTACTTGTATATATTTTTTCATTTTTATATTTTTTACAAATCTATTTCAATTGGTATACATTCGTAACTAATTAAGTAAATACAAGTAACCAAAAGGTAACCGAAATTATGAGCAGCAAATTCATTGACAACCCATTAAATTGTCCCGTAACCCGCACAATGAGTATCATTGGAGGCAAATGGAAGCCTATCATACTAAACTGTATTGGAGATAGGACAATACGATTTGGGAAGCTAAACCAAATCATACCATCTATTTCAAATAAAGTATTGCCTGGCGAATTAAAAGAGTTGGAGCATTATGGATTGGTTCATAGAATTGAATTCACCGAAATGCCACCAAGGGTAGAATATTCTTTAACTAACGCCGGCAAATCGCTACTTCCATTATTACACGAACTTGCAAATTGGGGCAAAACCCATACTGCAAAAAAGATCATTAAAGAATTTGCTTGATTTTTGGAAAGGCGCAATACACTGTCGGACAAAGAAAAAGCCATTCGCCCCGGCGAATGGCTTGTCTATTGTGGATACCCTAATTGACGAAAGATGCAGCTATCTTCCAATAGTAGAAATATAAAAGCCGAAATAAAATCCCGGCTTAAATAAGTGTGAGTGTGAGTTTGAGAGCGGAGTAAAATCAGTGTAGGAAAATTTCCCACACCCAATCTCACACTCACACTGATTTTGCTCCTTACAGACGAATGATCCAGTTATTTTGGGGTTTGCTGTAATAAAAAAGCTCATCCAGGAATGAATGCGCTTAGAGTGAGTTTGAGTTTGAGAGCGAAGAAAAATCAGTGTAGGAAAATTTCCCACACCCAATCTCACACTCACACTGATTTTGCTCCCCTTTTCGACGAAAGATGCAGCTATAATACGATGATTGAATATGTGACAATTAGGAAATTGAAAGGTTGAATATCTTTATTTTTTATGTCCCTTCAGTTTCTGAGCGACATCATCATAATACGCTTGAGTTAGTTTATCTGTCCAAATCGTCGGTTTAGAGCCATCATATAAAGCTAGATAAGTGATTAAACTTTCTTTGCTCGCTGTATGCCAATGTTCTATATCCTTTGGACATTTAACAACGTCACCTTTTTTAATGATAATTGGTTCTTTTCCCTTTTCTTGGTAATACCCTTCTCCTTCAATAACAATTAGTACTTGAGGTGTAGAATGCTTGTGCCAATCGAGCGTGGAGTTTTTTCTAAATGTTGCTTTGGTAATATTATAATTCAATTCACTATCCCCTTGAAGTATACTACTTAACCAAGCCTCCCCAATATAATGTGTATTAGGAGCCAATGGTCCTTCAGGTAAAAAAGAGGTAACCGTATATTGGGTGTTTTGTGCAAAACCAAGAAATGGTAGAAGCAAAAGTGATAGGAGGGCAATTCTTTTCATTTTTATATTCGTTTGATTATTTAAGTACTGAA
>JBIINW010000145.1:0-6794 GCA_044337245.1 Sediminibacterium sp.
TGACTAATCTCATACTTCATCGCATAAAAAGCATTGAACCCCGTTGGGTAGCCGGAGGCAAGGGAAGCAGTATTAGTAAGGGTTAAATCGGTTGCGGTATTGTTATAAGCAGCGATATTGGTAGGAGATGCGGAGCTACTGTTACCCTGCACGGTAGGAGAAGTGCCTGTAATAGTAAAGGTAGATGCGGGAGCGGTTGCCGTTACATCATTGGCTCTTCGGAGTTCACCATTATTGATGGCACCGCTACCCGCCTGAAAGCCACCCACCTGATTATACACCATCTCAACGGCATACACCCGCACGGTAACTTTGGCATCATTGGCAACCCCATCGGTTCCATAGCTCCAGAGCAGTTGAATACCGGAGGTAGAGAAGGTACCGGTACCATCGGCACTGCGATAGATAAATAATCCGGTAGCATCGGATTGGGTAGAAGTAGCCCCGGAGGGAATGGTATGCCCGGTAGTGGAAAGGGTAGCATGTTTCCAATCACCGGTAGTACCCACTTTATATTTTACAAATACCCAGGCGGCATCCCAGTTAAAGGGAGCTGAGGAAGTTCTCCAGGAGTTTTGCCAGGAGAGATTGAACTGCACCAATCTGGTTTGTGCGGAAGTGTTGCGTGCAGACAGCGAGGTATTTGTTACAATGATATTATTGGCAAAAAGGGAAGATGCAATACACAGCAAAGAACTGAGCAGGAGGGTTCTTATGGGGGTATTGGAGAACATGGATAAAGTAAAACTAAAGAATAATCATATATACTAATACTCTAAGGCAATGTTTTTGGGCAGATAAAATAATGAATTGAAAATCAGTGCATTCGGGCATAACAAATCTATACGATTCACAATAGGCGGATAAATAATAGAAACATTATCCCGAAACCTGGAGTAAGTCAGGTGAAAATTGAAATCTATTTTCCTTGTTTATTTAATAAATGGAAATGAGAGAAATACCTGAAAAGTACTCCCATTACTCGAGCCATAATTGGGGGCAGCTATCATATTACTTAATCCAATAGCATATCGGATTTTTACATCCATCCCCTTCCCCTTTCTGGCATCAGATACATGATAACCTGCTTCAATGGGAAAAGAAAAATACGTGGAAGAAAAATTCGATTTCATTTTTTCTTTTATATCAACAGTAGTGCCTGCCGGGATGTTTCCTGCAGCCACCTGGGTAGCGGAAGTTAAAAAACTGATTTGAGGACCAGCGGATGCAAATATTTTTTCGGAAAGTTTGTATTGAACTAGAACAGGAACATCTATATAATTCAACTCGAAGCTATAACTGGCAGAACTTACGGTGGATGAATAGTCTCTCAAAGGAGCAACCTGATTGGCCCCACGTGGAGATAATGGCTTGAACTCAGGCGTAAGGGCCCATTTCTCATTTAACTTTATAAAAGTGCCTAGACCAAAATATAATCCATGGGCCGATTGCTGTTGTTGTAAACCCGGTAAACTCGAAATATTTAATCCGGCATCCACACTTAAGTGAAACTTTTCGGTTGCCACCTTGTCGCCCACTAATAATACAATCAGGGCTGCTTGCGCATTAACTATAGTATGCACGCAAAAAACAAATGTTATCGCTAAAATAATTTTTTTCATATTGTCTGTTTTGTAAATCAAAAACCATTAGCTGATGCCAGATCCCGGTGCTACTTCTCCTTCGGGATTAATGAAGTGCAGTTTTCCGCCTGCATCCTCCGCCATCAAAATCATGCCATTGCTTTCTATGCCTCTCATTTTTCTGGGCAGCAGATTCACCACTACCGATACCTGCTTGCCAATAATGGCTTCCGGCTGAAAATGTTGGGCTATGCCCGAAACAATGGTGCGGGTTTCAAAACCGAGGTCAACAGTAAGCTTTAATAATTTATCCGCCTTCTCAACTTTTTCGGCAGCAATAATTTTTCCATTCCGCAAATCCAGTTTTGCAAAATCATCGTACACAATAGAATCCTTAACAGGCGCATATTGGGGTGCGTCTGGTGTTATTTCTTCTGCTCCCAGATTAGTGGTAGTATCCATACGTTCGTTCGATTGTAATTTTGTAAGTTGAAGCGCGATTTCTTCGTCTTCAATTTTTCTGAAAAGAAGTTCAGGAGCACGCAGCGAATAGCCGGTACTCAATAACTTGGTTTTACCTGCATTTTCCCAGAGTAACATCTTGTCTACCACTTTTAACAAGTAGCAGATTTTACTGGCAGTGAAAGGTAAAAAGGGATGTATAAAAATCGCGAGATTAGCACATAATTGTAAGGAGATGTGCAAGGTATTGTCAATATTTGCCTGGGCCTCGGGTGCTACCTGACCAGCAGCATCAAGCTGTTTCGCGAATATCCAAGGTTCTTTTTTCTGCAGGTACTGATTACCGCTGCGCGCAAATGCCATCACTTCAAATAAAGCTTCCCGAAACTTAAATTGTTCCAGGTTATTTTCAATTGAGGTACGAGCATTGCTAAAGCTTTCAAGCATAGCGCGATCCGTATCGGTTAATGCCTCCACATGCAGCGGTGGAACTTTGCCCTTACATAATTTGTGCATCAGCACCAGACTCCGGTTGATGAAATTTCCGAAAATACTTACCAGCTCACTGTTATTCGCATCCTGAAAACCCTTCCAGGTAAATTCACTGTCTTTGGTTTCCGGAGCAATTTGTGTTAGGTAATATCTTAACACATCTGCCATCGATTCAGTACCTCCCGGAGCCTTAATAAAATCATCAATATAATCCTGCATATCCAGCTTCCAATTTCGGCTGGTGCTCATTTTATCGCCTTCTAAATTTAAAAATTCATTGGCAGGAACATTATCGGGTAAAATGTTGCCGTGTAATTGCAACATTACCGGAAAAATAATACAATGGAATACAATATTGTCTTTGCCAATAAAATGAATCAGGCGCGTGTCTTTATCTTCCCAATAGGGGCGCCAGTCTTTTCCCGTATTCAGCGACCACTGTTTGGTAGCACTGATATAGCCAATAGGGGCATCAAACCAAACATATAAAACCTTGCCGGCACCTCCCTCTACGTTTTCGGGCAATGCCACTCCCCAATCTAAATCGCGGGTAACGGCTCGGGGTTGAAGTCCACCGTCGATCCAGCTTTTACACTGACCTACCACCGTTGCTCTCCAATCGTTGGCATGCTCTTCTAAAATCCATTTTCTTAAAAAATCTTCATGCCGGTTTAGTGGGAGATACCAGTGTTGTGTAGTTTTTTTTATGGGGGGTTCTCCGCTAAGGGTACTTACAGGATTAATCAATTCTTCTGGACTCAAACTCTTGCCACACTTTTCACATTGATCACCAAATGCACTGGGAAACTGGCAATTGGGGCAGGTTCCTTTGATATAGCGGTCTGCCAAAAAAGTTTGTGCCTTTTCGTCGAAATATTGTTCGGTGGTTTGTGTGCTTAGATGTCCCGCATCATTCAGCTTGGTAAAAAATTCACGCGCAGTGGCATGGTGCAGTGGGTCGCTGGTGCGGTGATAAATATCAAACTGAATGCCCAGGTCTTTAAAGTTCTGTTCCATCAAAGGATGGTACTTATCAATAATTGCCTGAGCGGTGGTACCTTCCTTGGATGCCTGAATAGGGATGGCCGTGCCATGTTCATCGCTTCCACAAACAAACACCACATCTCTTTGTTGTGCTTTTAGGTAGCGCACATAGATGTCGGCCGGTAAGTAGGCACCTGCCAGGTGGCCAATGTGTTTATAGCCATTTGCATAGGGCAGAGCGGCAGTAATCAGGTATCTTTTGGGTTGCGTCATGGTGCAGCTTTGTGGTCATTGATTTTCAGGCAATTTCTGCCTAAAAAACACGCAAAGGTACGAAATCTGCCATCAATGCATCCGCATTGGCGATTACACAGGTATTTGGTACTTTTAAACCATGAAGCGAGCACAATTTATTTCCTCCCTCGTTACTACAGGATTACTAAGTAGTTCGACGCTAGTAGCCGGGGCGCAGGAACGAAAACATCCTCTCCGGAAATGGCAGATTCCACCAACGTTGCAAAAGGGCGATGCCATTGGCATAACCTGTCCCTCTGGATTTGCGATGGCTGAAGATGTGGCCCCCGCCATTCAATATTTGCAAAGCTGGGGCTTGCAGGTAGTTACAGGTAAAACAGTGGGATTAAAAGACCATACATTCGGAGGCACCGATGAGGAGCGGGCGGCCGACTTTCAGGAGATGATTAACCGAACCGATATCAAAGCAATTTTATGTGCCAGGGGTGGATATGGTGCCGTTCGGATTATCGACCAACTCGATTTTACCCCTTTGAAAAAATATCCCAAATGGATTATCGGGTATAGTGATATAACGGTTTTTCATAGTCATCTGCATGCCCACGCAGGCATAGCTTCTTTGCATGCTAAAATGACGGAGGGCTTCCCTTCCGACCCGAGCTTATTCGAGCCGGTTCAGTTGCAGGCATTGGATACTATCCGCCGGGCCTTGTTTGGTGAGCCCCTTCAATACAGTGTTCCGGCTAACGTGCGCAATAGAACGGGGGAAGCGGGAGGCATATTGATTGGCGGTAACTTGAAAATGATTGAAACTCTTGCTGCAACCAACAGCGATATAGATACGCGCAACAAAATATTTTTTGTAGAAGATGTGGGAGAGGCATTATATAGTATCGACCGCATGTTTTGTAATTTAAAGCGCAGTGGAAAATTAACTCATCTAAAAGCATTGATTGTGGGTAGTTTCAGCAGCATTCGGCCCGACGATCCCAAAGAACCTTTTGGCAAAACCATTTATGATATCGTTTGGGAGCAAGTGAAGGAATTCAACTATCCCGTTTGCTTTGATTTTTCAGTAGGCCATCAGAAAAATAATGTGGCCCTCAAATGCGGGGTACCCCATCAACTGGTAGTAGGCGAGCAAGCATCTGTTTTAACCCAAATACAAGCCGGATGATAACCCCACCCTATTTAAAAAAAGGCGATACGATAGGTATCGTTTGTCCTTCCGGCTATTTGCCTGCCAAAAAAACTAAAGAATGCATTCAGATGCTTACAAGCTGGGGCTTTCAGGTAAAAATCGGCAAAACGGTTGGGCATCAGCATCATTATTTTTCAGGAACGGATGAAGAAAGATTAGCCGATCTGCAGCAAATGCTGGATGATAAAAGTATTCGGGCCATTCTTTGTGGCAGGGGAGGCTATGGATTGAGCCGCCTGATTGACCAGCTGGATTTTCGACAGCTGAAAAAATATCCCAAATGGATAATCGGGTTTAGTGATATTACGGTTTTGCATGCCCATCTGTACCAACAAGTTAAAATGGCCAGTTTGCATGCACCCATGTCAGCAGCTTTTTCAAAACCAGATCTGAGTTCCGTGTTCACCCTTAAAAAAGCACTGCTGGGGAAAAAGCAAATCTATACCTGTGCGCCCCACCCATTTAATCGGGCGGGAAAAGTTACCGGTCCATTGATTGGAGGAAATTTATCGTTGATTGCTCATCTGATTGGCTCCCCCAGTGCCCTGCATACTAAGGGTGCCATTTTGTTTCTGGAGGATATTGGAGAATATATTTATAACATAGATCGCATGTTGATACAACTGAAACGCAGTGGGGTTTTTGATAAATTAGGCGGGTTAATTATCGGAGGATTTACGGATAGCAAAGACACGGAAATACCTTTTGGTGAAAGCGTAACTGAAGTAATTCGGAATCAGGTACAGGAATATTCATTTCCGGTTTGTTTTGATTTTCCGGTGAGTCATGATATCGCCAATGTTGCGCTCAAACATGGACTTCCGTATGAGCTGTCTGTTAGTTCCCGTAAAGTTTCGCTGAAAGAAACCTAAGCATTGCTTCTGTTCTTCTTTTACCTGCATGGTGCAGTAAAATTGGTTACCCATTATTTTGCCACCAGTATTTGTTGAATAGTTGCTTGCATCAATGGATAATCGTGTAAATTATTATGCGACCCTCCCTCGATGGTAATAAATTGGTCGCCCACTTTTAGCAATGGTTGCAGTTGTTGCGCATTGCCATATCGAATTACCCCATCCCGGGTTCCGTGGAGTATTGTTATGGGGGCAGTTATTTTGGGTATATATTGATTGGTTGGAAACTGAAAATGCAACATACTGTTGAGCGGATACATCCAAAACAAGGGCTTCAGCAGGGATTGAATGCTATAATAAGGGGTTTCCAGTATCAGATGCCTACAGTCGCGTTCCGAAGCGAGATAGGCGGCTACTCCTGTTCCGATTGACTTTCCGTAAATAATTATCTGCTGGGGGGCATATTTTTTTCTAGCCAATTGGTAGAGTTGAATGGCTTCCTGATACATCAGCGCTTCGGTTGCTTTTCCTTGGGCTTTTCCAAATCCGGGGTAATCGGGCATCCAAACTTCGTAGCCAGTTTGGGCAAATTGTGGAGCAAATCGGGCATAGCGATTGATGTTTTCGCGATTGCCATGAAAATATAGTACAACGCCTTTTTTTATTGAATCGGGTGTAGGGAACTGTACAATATGAAAGGATGTTTTTTCATCTATTTGCCAGTTGATTTCCTCAAATGGTTGTGGAAAAGCATATTTTGCATCAGGCGCAAGTTGAACTGGGTGCAATATCAGATAGTCTTGCAAATAGTATCCAGCTATTCCAATTCCAGCATAAGCAAGTAGAACAATTTTCAGGATTCTTTTCAATCGGGGTGTGAACAATGCGCGCATGCCGGCTTTAGTATTTTAAGATATCTCTTAGAAAATTATGGTATTCGGGAAACGTAGGTAGGTTATTGTG